>JBLNDH010000458.1:0-19879 GCA_050261455.1 Bacillota bacterium | reverse complement strand
ACTCGGCCGCCATTGCTCGATCTGGTGCTGGCTTTACTGACGGCGGCGCCGTGGGTGGTGGGGGTGGGTTGGGCGGGTTGGAAGGGGCTTGTGGGAGCGATCCTGGGGCAGATGGTGGCCCTTTACGGGTGGATCTTCTTCCACGAGCTGATTCATCTTCAGGCGGTGCGCGGGCCTCGGATTGTGCGGTTCACCAATCGCCTGGTGGGGCGGTGGTCCAATCACTTGGCGTTGTGGCTCACGGTTTTCGGGGTGCCTGTGCTCTGGCTGATCCGCGTGCTGGAGATCTTCATCTATCCGACGTTGATATGGCTGCTGCGGTTTCCGCGTTATGAGCATGCGGAATGGGTGACTCTCAGCCGGCACAAGTTCCGGGATCTGGTGGGTCACGATCTGGTCTGGTGCCTGTACTGCGACTGGATGACCGGGACCTGGTCGCTGGGGACGGAGATGCTGCGGAACGTGGAGTCATTCTGGTGCCCCATTCGCTTCGCCCATCCTAAGAAGTTGGAGAACTGCCAGAGCGTTTTCCCTGATATTGACGGCGGGTGGGTGTCGGCCGAGGGGTCGATGGCACAGGTCGAGGCGGTGCTGGAGAAGGAATATGGCGGCGAAGGGGATCGCTCCTGGTTTGGTCATCCCGCGAGGCGGGCGAAGTCGATCAACTCCGATCATCATTCAACGTCTCTTGCGATTCCGCCGGAGATGGACGAGATGCATCGAGAGTTGCTCCTGGAGCACAGCCGACAGCCGCACAATAGCCGAGCCATGCCCGAGGCAACTCACCAAGCCGAGGGCGAATTGCCGTTCTGCAACGATCGCATCACGGTGTTCCTGAAACTGGTGGACGATCAGATTGCCGACATCAGCTTTCTCGGCTCGGCCTGTCCGATCTGCACGGCGTCGGCATCCATGATGACCGGGTGCCTCAAGGGACGGAGCCAGGCCGACGCCAAGCGGTTGTTCCAGATGTTCCATGATCTGATGACCCTGCCGACGGAGTCGCTGCCAACAGACAGTGAATTGGGCGACCTGGTTGCATTGGCGGGGGTGCATCGCTTCCCGAGCCGGATTAAGTGTGCCACGCTTCCGTGGCATACGATGATTGCCGCTTTGAAGGAAAGCGGCGAGAAGATCGTTGCCAACAGAGAAAATTCGGCAACAAAATAGACGCTGCTGCGACAAACTCTCGGAGCAGTCTCCGTTTGGGGGTGCAGCAGGCTCTGAACCCTCACCCCAACCCCCGCCCGGAGTAGCGGGTGAGGGAGAGAAGAGGACGAAGGAGCGAATGTGCGAGGAGAAAAGAGACGTGCAACCCGTCATCGAACTATCCAATCTGAGCGTCCGTTTTGGGAAACGAGAAATCCTGAAGGATCTGAGCGTCTGTCTTTCGGCCCGCACGATTGGTTTGCTGGGCCCCAACGGAGCCGGCAAATCCACACTGATCCAGACGTTACTGGGCTTCTGTCCCATTGCTGGCGGCACTGCAGCGATTTTTGGTCATGATATCCGCCGGGAGATGCGGGAAATCCGTACCCAGATTGGCTACATGCCGGAGAACGATGCGTTCATCGCCAACATGTCGGCCGTGTCGTTCGTACGCATGATGGGGGAACTGTCGGGGCTGCCTTCCCAGGCGGCGCTCGAGCGGGCTCATGAGGTGCTGTTCTACGTCGGCCTGGGGGAGGCGCGTTATCGCCAGCTCGGTACATACTCGCTGGGCATGAAACAATTGGCGAAGCTGGCGCAGGCGATTGTCCACGGTCCCCGGTTGCTCATTCTCGATGAGCCGACCAATGGGCTGGATCCCCCGGCCCGGCAGCGCATGATCCGCCTGATCCGCGAGATGAGGGATTCGGGCCAGATGCACCTGGTGCTCTGCTCGCACTTGTTACGCGATGTGGAGGAGACTTGCCAGGAGGTCCTGATCCTGAAGGAAGGCAAGATCGTTCACCATTGCGATCTGGAAAAAGAACGTCAGGCGAACAAACGGTTTGTGGAGATTGAAACGGCGGGTGATGCGGCGGGCCTGACCGAAGACCTGTCGCGCATCGGTTGCGAGTGTACCGTGGCCGGGGTTGGGCGATTCCGTATGGCTCTGCCGGAGGGGTTTGAGCTGCGGGAGATCTACCGCCTGGCTGCCCAACGCGATCTGCAACTGCGGCGGTTGAATTATCGTCGGGATACGCTCGAAGACATCTTCCTGAAGGCAATGGAAAGCTGATATGGCCGTCTACAAACGCAACTACGCCGCCTACTCCGGCAGCCTGACACCCCGCTGGCCGCGGTTCCTCATCCTGACGCGTTACAGTTGCACGCGGCTCTTCCAGTCGAAGTTCCTGATCCTTTTCATGGCATTGTGCCTGTGTTATCCCCTGGGCTGCATCGCGTTTGTCTACCTGTCGCACAATGCCTCGTTCCTGGCGATGATTAACTTTCAGGGCGGGGAGTTTTTGAAGATCGATGGCCGATTCTTCTATGCCTTCTGCATTGTGCAGGGCATCTTGGCCTATTTGCTGACGGCGTTCATCGGCCCGAGCCTTGTGTCGCCGGATGTGGTCAACGGTGGCATGCACCTGTACCTCTGTCGCCCGTTCTCGCGGGCGGAATATGTCGCAGGGAAGATGGGCGTGCTGGTTTTTCTCCTCTCGCTGATTACCTGGATTCCGGGGCTGTTGATCTTCACCATCAAGGCAACCCTGGTCGGCTGGGAGTTTGTGACCAGTATGGCCTGGCTGGCGGAGGGTCTGCTCTTGGGGTTTCTGGTTTGGATTGTGGTCCTTTCGCTGCTGGCATTGGCGCTCTCGGCGTGGGTGAAATGGAAGATTGCCGCGGGTGCGCTGCTGTTGGGTGTGTTTTTCATCGGTGCGGGATTTGGCGCCGCTGCCAATTCGGTGCTGCGGACCAGCTATGGTTCGCTGATCGATCTGAACCAGGTCATCCACACCATTTGGGCGGACCTGCTGCGTTACGACAATGGCACGGACATGCCGGTGAAGGATGCATGGATGGTTGTGGGCATTGTCTGTGTCATCTGCTTGTGGCTATTGGCCAAACGGGTCCGTGCATTCGAGGTGGTCAAGTGAACGACGACCGGATCCTTTTCGACAACGTCTCGCGTTTCTACGGCGAAGTGCTCGGCGTGAATCGCGTGACGCTCTCCATTCCTCCGGGGATCACCAGCCTCGTCGGGCCCAATGGTTCGGGGAAGACGACGCTGATGAACCTGATGGCCGGGCTCATTCACCCGACACGCGGCGAGATTCGGGTGCTCGGCATTCGCCCGTCGCAGGCGGAGAAGCTTTTCCGCATTCTCGGGTACTCGACGCAGTTTGACTCGTTCCCTCGCGGGCTGACGGGCCGGCAGTTCATCACCGCCTTTTTGCGGCTCGCCGGGCGTCCTTTGGCGGAGTGTCGCGAGCTAGCGGCCAAGGCTATCGAGCAGGTACGCCTGGGTGATGCGGCCGACCGCAAGGTTGCCAGCTATAGCAAAGGGATGCGCCAGCGCATCAAACTGGCTCAGGCGATTGCCCATGACCCGCGTGTGCTGGTGCTGGATGAGCCGTTGAATGGGCTGGATCCGCTGATTCGTGCCGAGACGATTGCGCTATTCCGGCAGTTCGCAGCCCAGGGACGCCATGTGATCGTCTCCAGCCACGTGCTGCACGAGGTGGATATGATTTCCGATCAGGTCATCCTTCTCAGCAGCGGTTATGTTGTGGCGGAGGGGCAGATTCATGGCGTGCGAAGCGAAATCCAGGAACGCCCGATGCAGATCCTGATCCGCTGCGATCGGCCAAGCCTCCTGGCGTCCAAGGTCTTCGAGCAGGACCACGTTGTGGAAGCGCAGCTGCTTTCCGATGGCAGTGGCGTGCTCGTCAAGACGCGCGATGCCGAGCGGTTCTACCGCATGTTGAACCATATAGCCCTCAATGGCATCGCGATCGAGGGCATCGCTCCTGCCGATGATGATGTCAATTCCGTTTACGGTTACCTGATCGGCGGCGAGGAGGTGGCCCGGTGATTATGCAGAGCTTGAGGCAGATTCTCGCCGTCGTGCGAATGGAAATCGGCAAGACCTTCTTCGCTCGCCGGGGGCTTTGGGTTTATCTGTTGGCCTTTGCACCGGTGCTGCTTTACGCGGGTCGCTCGATCTACGTGCCGCGGGAGCGGGCACAACTGGAAAGACTGGCACGATCGCATCCGGTCGCGAGTGAATCGCTGCGTTCCATCCAGAAGGGGATAAGTCCCGAGCAGCTTACTCAGAAGCTTGGGGAGCCGTATTTCCGGCGAGCCTCGCATCATCGCGCGGACGGGGGCCGACGCGTCGACCACTCTTTCTACAAATACACCGACGGCAAGAGCGATTTCGGGTTCCGCTTCACGGACAATGTATTGACGGACATCTATCGGATGGACCCCGATACTCTGCAACAGACCTCGCTGATCTTTGCGACGATTTTCCAGTTCTATTTCCTGCGTCTGGCGGTTTTCTTCGGTTGTGCCGGTATCTTCATGAATCTCTTCCGAGGCGAGATGCTCGACAAGAGCCTTCATTTCTACCTGCTGACGCCCATGCGGCGTGAAGTGCTGCTGGCGGGCAAATACCTTGCCGGGCTGATCGCCACCGTGGTCATTTTCACTACCAGCGCCGCCTTGCAGATGGGGGCCATGCTGTGGCAATTTGACAGCCCGGTCATCCACGAATACTTTGCCGGCCCCGGGTGGAATCATCTTGCCGCGTACATGGGTGTGACGGTGCTGGCGTGCGTGGGGTACGGCAGCATTTTCCTGGCCGCCGGGTTGCTGTTCCGCAATCCGATCGTCCCGGCGGCTTTAGTGCTTCTGTGGGAAGGCGCCAATATCTTCCTGCCGGCAGCCCTGAAGCAGATCAGCCTCATCTTCTATCTGCAGTCGCTCTGCCCGGTGGTGGCTACGCCGGAAACCGGCATGCCGTTACCGATTATGGTGTTGATTGCCTCGGCGAAGCCAGCAACCCCTGCGGCGGCGGTTGGCGGCGTGCTGGTCTTCACCCTGCTGGTCCTCCTGGCGGCCGGGTTGCAGTCGCGGCGGTTGGAGATCAATTACGGCGCGGATTGATTGGGCCTAGATGAGTCCAACCCGAAGCGGAAGTGAGTACACGCGGGGTCCCAGGGATAAATCCCTGGGCTTGGATGCAGTCGAGCACTGTCGGGATTGAGAGGATCTATTTAGAAGGCCAATAGGGTGGGCAGAAGCTGCATCCCTCTCTTCACGCCGGGGTCGGAGCGCAGCGACGATCCGGATCTCCTTCCCGTTGGGAAACCACCTCCCAAGCTCGGCTCGGCAGGAGCCTCGCCGGCCCGATCATTTGCCCGCGATGATCAGGTCCAAGCGTTTGCTGAACTCATCGAGACTCAGGCCGCCATCTTCGATTGTCAGCCATCCCTGGTATCCCACATCGCTCAGCGCCTTTCGCACGTCTGGCCAATCAATGCTGCCGTCACGTGGGTGCACGAACTGGCCGCCATGCCCATCGGGGTTGAGCTTGAAATCCTTGATGTGGCACTTGGCAATCCGGGTAGAAAGTGCCCGGATCCATTTCTGGGGTGGGGCGTACTTCACATGGTTGCCGATGTCGAAGTAGGCCTTGACGAGTGGATGGCTGAAGGACGCGACGAAGTAATTGAAGATGGCCGGCTTCACCCACAGGTTGTTCCACACGTTTTCCAACGCAAGGGTGACCTGGGTTTGCTCGGCTGTGGGGATGAGTTTCTTGACCGCCTCGGTAGAACTGTCGATGGCGTGATTGTGGGCTTCGATGTAGGCGGCGTATTTGCTGTTATCCCCGTCAAGAACCTTCACCAAATGCCCGGTCTTCAATTCGAACTCGATCTGGAACTGCCAGGCTTCGGGCATGGGCATGCCGCCGATCCGGCAGGGCACCAGCAGGACGGCATCGGCTCCATATGCCTGGGCAGCTCGCAACGCAGCTTGCGTTGTCTCCAGGGAAGCGGTGACCTTGGCCGGGTCGGTGCTGTTGAACTCCGCCCAGCCGCGTAGCACGCTGTGAATTCGCATGCCCAGCTTGTCGGCGATCGCCCGACCCTTGGCCGCCTCCTCCGGAGGAACAATGGCCGTCGTCTCCACGCCATCGAAGCCGGCGTCTTTGAGCTTCTTCAGGCCATCCTCTTCGATTTTGCCAACGATCATGGCTTTGCGCAGCGTAGCGAGTGCCTGCTGAGCTGACAAACGGTTACTGCCGGCGACCGCCAAACCCGTGGCTGCGGAGGCGACGAGGAATTGACGACGATTAAGCTGTTCCACGGATATATCCTCCGATGGAAAACCCAGTCTCTGTCATGCCCACACATACAGTTATAACCCAGCCGGCTTGCTCTGGGCAATTACTAATTGGCCGCAGCGATCACGCCATTGCCCGGCAAATCTCCCGGACTGAACCCACAATGTAATCATTGATTCGCGCGGTGTATTTCACGCCAATGCGAATTTGTACGAAGCGATCGAAAATCTCCAGGGTTTGACGGCAAATTTGCGATCCGTACTGGATGTCCCGGCCTTGGGGACTTGTGAACGATGGCCAGTTGGGATGACGGGTCCGCTTATTGATCACGGATTCCTCGATGGGCAACAAGACCGATCCCGTGAGGGTAGCGGCCGGGATTTTTCGATTGCGCAGCTCCTGGATAGAACGATCGCGGGCGGCTTTGTCTTTCATTTCAAAGTACACGCCGTAACCAATGTCGCCGGCCGGGTCGGGCCGATGACGGAGGCGAATTCCGGGGATGCCCTTGATGCCCTCGTAGATGGCCTCGGCGCTGCGGTGCATTTGCGCCACCATGGTGTCGAGTTTCGGCAACTGCGCCCCGAGCACCGCGCCCGTCAATTCGCTCATGCGGAAATTCTCTCCGGGGAAAGCCTGCACCCGGCTGGGCCCGGAGCGGTCCAGGAAAAGCTTGTTCATCATGCCCATGTCATGGAACCGCACCGCCCGCTCGTAAAGGAGCGGATCACTGGTAACCAGGGCTCCGCCTTCGCCGGAGGTGATCATTTTGTTGATCTGGAAACTGTAGATGGCCACATCGCCGATGGATCCGAGCTTTTGGCCGCGATACGAGCCGCCGACGCATTGGGCGCAATCCTCCACCACCGCCAGTTTGTGCTGGCGAGCAACTTCCACGAGGGGAGCCATGTCGCAAGGGCCGCCCAGCAGGTGCACCGCAATGACGGCCTTGGTGCGCGGGGTGATCTTCCGTTCCAGGTCCTTGGGATCGAGGTTCAGCGTTCGGTCAATGTCGGCGAACACCGGCAGTGCCCCCGCATGGACTACGCACGTGTAGTCCGACCACCACGTGTAAGCCGGCACAATCACCTCGTCACCCGGCCCGATGCCCAGTGCCGCCATGGCGCAATCCAAAGCAGTCGTGCCGGAGGTCACGCCCAGGGCGAAGCGGGTGCCCATGTATTTGGCGAAATTCTCCTCGAATCGCTGCACCTTGTTCGGCCTGCCGGGCCCCCAATACCGGAATGGGGATCCGGATTCGAGGACTTCCAGCAGGGCGTCCGTTTCGCTCTTATCGAAGAACTGAGGCCCGACGAACCCGGGATCGATGATCGGCATCTGGGCCGGCTCCGGAGTACTGGCGCCAAGCAGGGTTCGCGTTCCCAAGCCGATTGCTGCCGCCGACAAAGCAGCACAACCGGCTGCCAGGACTTCCCGGCGGTTGGGATTCGGGTTCTCTACGCTCGGGTTGTTGTGCGGTGTCGTCATGTCGTCTTCCCTTTCTCAGATCATTTCGCCATGGGCAGGGAATCAGTCGTTCACAAGCCGGATGTCAGCCCAGTAGGCAGCTTCGTATGCCCAACCGCTGGGTTGGTTGATCAACTCGAGTTTGATGGACTTGCCGGCGAATTGCGAGAGGTCGATGTCCTCGGTGAGCCAGTGTGCCGTGGCGGTCTTGGCATCGACCGGCTTGCGGAGCAGTTGCTGGCCGCCCGCGCGAACAATCAGGTCGAAGTCGCCCTGGGGATCATGGCCGACGACCAGGTGAAGCGTGGTCTTCTTGCCCGTGGGGATTTCCACGGTCGTGGAGAGGATGCACCCGGTCTCCTTATCCAGCGGGTGCGTGGCCAGGACGTTCTTCTTGCCGGCCCATTCATTGCGGAGCCCGGGGTCCATCTCGGTGCCACAGTTATCGATCTTCCACCCCGGAGCAAACTTGGCGACCGCCTCCTGAAGCTTCTTGGGGGTGTTTGCAGCGGTGATCTGAGCCATTTCTTCCTCGGTGAATCGGCTGTTGGCAATGGGGCCGGGTGCCCAGCTCAGTTCCAGCTTGCTGGGAGTGGGGGGGCGGACGGGAATAACGAAGACTTCTTCCCCATTGGCATCCTTTTCAACACGGCCGCCGTACTTCACAACGACCTGCCGAGCCAGCTTCTCGCAGACATCGATCAGGCGGGGGAAGTTGTAAGCCGTGTGATCAAACACGGCCGTTTCATTGAGCTCCTTGGAGAAGCGATCGGGAAGCTTGGAAAAGCCGATGGTGGTGAAGAGAACGCCTTCGGAACTGGAGGGATTGCAGTCGGAGTCCTGGCCGCCCCGGCAGGAGATGATCATGGTCTGGTCAAGGTCGCGTTTGCCATAGAGCAGGCCCATGAGGACGTACGCGCCATTGATCTTGCAATCGATGCCGCCGTTGGAGGCTTTCTGGTACTCAGGGTTTTTGCGGTACTTCTCCTGGCAGAGTTGCCACGTCTTCTGCCAATCGTCGGGGTTGGCCTTGTACCAGCCGAGCATGTCGCGAACCATCTCGGCATACTGGCTTTGGGCGGGGATGGCCACCAGGGCCTTTTCCACGATCTTCACAGGATCAGACTCAAAAAACGCGACGGAGTACATTGCCCCCACAAACTGCCCGGCGTACATGCCGTCGCCATAGTTCATCAGGCGGCCGAACTTCTCGCCCAGATCGATCGCCGCCTGCGGAATGCCGGGGGCAATGAGACCGGAGTAGTCGGCTTCAATTTGATAATCAATGTCGTTGGGGCAACGGTTGAACTGGGGATGCCCAGAATCCGGCGGGGCAATCCCCTTGCGAAGGTTTTTACGCCCGGCATCATTGGCGCACCAGAGGGGATATCCGGAGTTGGCAAAGTCAATGCCCGCCTGGCGAATCGAGCACTCCAGGCCGTATTGCTCCATGGTCCGCACGAAAGTCATCTCCACATACAAGTCGTCCTGCCCGAACGCATCGTTGATCATGCTCGGCTTCCACGTGGGGACCTTGTCGGCGGGAATGATCTGCTCCCGGTAACGGAACTCGGTTGGCGCGCCCAGCGATACCCCGGCGATCTGCCCGATCCACCCCGCTTTCATCTTGTCGCGATACTCCTTCACGGGGAGGCGAAGGGTTCCCGTGTCGGCGGCCCCTGCAGCGGTTGCGACTGTCCACAGAATGGCCAGGATGAGTAGTGAGCGAATTCTCATGGTTCCCTTCTGTCAGATGAATTTGTGCTATGCAGATGCGATACCCAGAGCGTACGACATAGAATAGCTCGGTGCAACGTCTTGTGGACCTGGACAAAGGTCAAGGGCATGGACCAACTGTCCAATAAGTCCGCCATCGCAATGGAGAAGGTGCACGCGTCTCTTTCGCTTCGGCATTGCGTGACATGAATTGCCTTCTTTGCGACAATTCTGCGGCGGACTGCCACGGCGCAGGCGTGCCGGTGGGGTCCCTTGGGTGTTGATGGTGCGTTCATTTCGTCCATGAGCCTATTCTCAATGAAGGCTTCGGCTGCAAAGACCAGAGAGGCTGCTGTGAAAAACCATGCGGAAAAGGCCGCCCCAGCACAAGCGGCATCGGACGGCGACCCTGGCAATCTGCCGGATCGGATCAAGATCCAGATTGCAGCCGCAGTTGTCGGCAAGAGTGCACCGATGCTTCTGGCCGTCCTGTTATTGGGCTCGGTCGCCGTGTGGATCGCCGGTCGCGGCCACGAATCGCGTTTTGCTTCACCCACAGTCTGCGTCGTGTTGCTTCTCGTGGTCTGGCAGCTGGCTCGCACCGGACGGGTCCTTCTCGCCGCGAACACGTATATTGCGATCCTCTGCATGTCGATACTGGTGGGGATGATTCTTAACGGGGGCGTTCGTGCGCCGATCTTCAGCTGTTTCCTGCCCATCCTGGCAATGATGGGCTGGCTTTATGGCCATCGATTAGCTCTTGCGTTTTTGGTCGCGGTGATTGCCGCGGGTGCCATATTTGTCTGGCTGGACTCGGAGGGCTGGCTGCGACAGGCGCCTGCGCCGCAGCCAATGCTGATATGGGTTCTGACGAGTGGTAGTCTGGCAATAACACTCTGTGTGACGGCGATTCCCCATCGCATGCTGCATCGGTCGCTGGCGAAGAGTGAGACTACGCGGCGAAAACTGGAGGCGACGACACGCGATCTGGCCGAGAGCGAAAAGGCTATGTGGGAAAGCGAACGGATGACGCGGGCCATTTTTGATCTGGCCCATGGGTTTGTTGGCCGTCTCACCCCTGCCGGGGCGGTTGTTGATGCTAACCGATCGGGATTGGATTTCGCCGGCATCCGCTTGTCGGACATCGTGGGCAAGCCGTTCTGGGAGACCGCGTGGTGGACGCATTCCACGGAAATGCAGCAGCGACTGCGTGCGGCGGTGCAAAGGGCCGCCGCAGGCGAATTGGTGCGATTTGAGGCGACGTGCATGGATGCCGACGGAAACACCCACACCCTGGATTTCTCGTTGAAACCGGTAGCCGATGAGACTGGCCGGGTCACGATGCTGATTCCTGAAGGCTATGACATCACCGCACGCAAACGCGCCGAGGAGGAACTGAAGGCTGCGAAGATCCTCGCCGAGAAGGCCCAAGCCGCCGCTGAATCGGCCAGCAAGGCCAAGGACCAGTTCATCGCGGTACTCTCTCACGAGTTGCGCACACCGCTGACGCCGGTCGTGGCCGCTATGTCACTGCTTCGCCGGGATGTACGGCTTCCGGGCGATGTGCGAGAGGATATGAAGATGATCAACCGCAACATGGAGTTGGAGGTGCGGCTGATTGACGATCTGCTGGATGTGAGCCGAGTCATTTCGGGCAAACTCCACATGGAGAAGCGTCTGGTCGATGTAGCCGTCGTCATTCGCGAAGCTGCCGAGGTGGTTAGCGCCGATCTGGACGCCAAGGGCCAGACTCTTGCCGTTGAGATCCCCGGCATGCCGTACCTGATATCTGCCGACGCGGCGCGACTCCAGCAGGTTTTCTGGAATCTTCTGCGTAACTCGATCAAGTTCAGCCCTCCGTGCACCCAGATCACCATGCGTGCCAAGTTCGTTCCCGCGGATCCTGGCTCTCTGACCGGCCAGATATGTCCGGCGAGCGGGGACGAGTGCCCGCTACCCCAAGCCGTCGATGAGCATCGGCAGGAATGCCAAGGGAGCCTCACCGTCGAGATCATCGACCAGGGTAGCGGAATCGACGCAGAAGCGATGCCGCGGCTGTTCAGTCCGTTCGAGCAGGAAGGAAAGGCCCGCAGTTTCGGCGGATTGGGCCTCGGCCTGAGCATCTGCAAAGCCGTCGTGGAGATGCATGGGGGAAGCATTTCGGCTTTCAGCAAGGGGGTTGGCTGTGGAGCGACGTTCACGGTTCGTCTGCCGGTGACGCAGGGCTCGTTGCAGAACGCCGGCGATCGCCCCGTACCATCTGGAGAACGGCAGATCGCTGGCCTACCGCTTCGCGGGAGCCGTCCCCTGAGGATCCTGCTGGTCGAGGACCATGTCGATACCGCCAAGCTCGTGCGTCGGCTGCTGATGACCGAAGGTCATGATGTGACCACGGTCGAAACCATCGCCGATGGATTGGCGACCGTGCGCAGCGCAAGGCCCGACCTGCTGATTTCCGACCTGGGGTTGCCGGATGGCAGTGGATTGGACCTTATGCGGCAATTGCTGGCAGAAGGTCAACGCATCCCTGCCATTGCTTTCAGTGGTTACGGTACGCCAGGAGATATCGAAAAAAGCAAGGCGGCCGGATTCGCTGAGCACCTGATCAAGCCTATCAGCGTGGATGCTCTGACCTCAGCGATCGAACGGCTCGGATTCTACGGTGGCGTAATAGAACGATAGCGAGGGCCGTCAGAGTGGCTCAAGAAGAAACCCCCGAAAGGGTCAGAGGTTATCGCCAAAAGCGGGCGACGGGACTCGAACCCGCAACAGCCAGCTTGGAAGCGGATTCTTGCCGCACGCCGAAAAGCCCGAAAAACCCTTGATTTTCCAGCGATTCTACGGCGCGACTTGTCACTTGGGAAGGTTCGGAAACCGAGGCTTGTATTCTGGGCCATTCGGCGTAGTCCTGTCGGCGCAAAACGGTAATTACTGTTTTGCGCTGCTGGACTCCAGACAGCGGTCTTGTGGTTGGGACAGGGCTTGGGTGCCCAAACTCGTCTGGGCAGGCTCCTGGTGCGAATGGCGCAAAGGAAAAGGCCCTCCCAGCGTCCGGGAGGGCCAACTTCTGCGATCCAGGGCAAGCAGAGGATCGGCGTTCGAGGGCTCCAGCGTTGCCTCCGCGGTTCGGCCCTTGCCCAGCAGTGTTCTACCCAGCGGTGACTTGTTGGGATTCACTGCGGCGAAAATGTTTCAGTCGCTCCGCGGGAGACAGCTCCGTAGTTGGCTTGCCATCGGTCGAGCCGGCTCGCGGCGCTCCTGTGGCCGCGGATTTTGCCGGCCGGTCGAACGCCGGCGCATACGTGGGATCTTGCCGCAACTGTTCAACGAGTTGGTTGATATTCAGCCCGTCCTCGTTCTCGACCGTGAACGCATGGCCGGTGTCACGCAATCGCGTGCGCTCGCGGATCGCCGGCGCCAGCAGTGGCGCCGATCCGCCGCCGGCGGCTTTCAGTGCAGGAGCGGTTTGAAGCTCGGCCAACGCGGCATGGAGCGCGTTTTCGAGCCGCGCGATCTTCTGCTTGAGTTCCCGTTCTTCACGATTAAACAGCATTGCTAACCTCCTCATCTTTGCCCCCTGGAATCCCCTCAATAGTCCCATCGATTGCGGCAAGCACGGGCGCGATGTACTTCGACCAGCGCGCCCGCGTCTTATCCGCCCACTCATCGGGCGGAGGCCACGGTCGTCTACCACCGCTCTGCGACACCCGCCGCTCCAGCCGCGCCAGTCGGGCTTCGATCGACGCCATCAGTCACCCCCTCCCGGCACGAAGCGACAGCGCGGCCCGTCGATCGGTCGAACCCGGATCGTGCGAACGCCGGGAATGGAGCATCGATGACGGCGGCAGAAGTCTCCAACGCGATCGCGAAGCTCATTGAGCAGTTCGCTGCCATCATCACGGCGACAGAACACCAGCCGGCCGATGTCCCGCGTCCCAACCCGCTCCGCCGCCGCCTCGACCAGCGCGGCGTGCTCGGGTGACTCCGCCAGGAATTGCCGATTGAACCTTTGCCGTTGCCCGGCCAATGATCCAAGGCCCGGACGCCGGCGCAGTCGCTGCTCCAGCGCGCGAAGACGGGCCACAATATCACTCATCTTCATCTCCCATCTGCTGCTCAAGCAGGAGCTCCAACTGCTCAATTCGTTCGAGCACGTCCGCCGCAACGGGTTTGCCCACGAGCCGATCCAGCAACTCGCGCGCGGCCGCGATCTGGTCGGAGTGCTTACCGGATTTGAGGATCTGGCGAAGAACCTTCACCACCAGGTCCACATCGGTTTCTCGGATCGCTTTCAAAAGCCGGGCGCGAAACCGTGCGGTCTCGCCGGCCAGGGGGTTGCCAGGACCGCCGGCGTTGCCGCGAACAAAGCGCCCCCGCTCGTCGCGCTCGGGAGGGCTGGTGGGTCCGTTTGGTGACGGTGTCACGTCGTTGCTCATGCCTTGGGCCTCCCTCCCGCATTCTCATAGGCAACCCGCTGGAAAAGCCGATCCAGCCAGCGATCGAAGTCCGTCCGCACCGGTCGGCCCGTCCGCACGCGGCGGCGCAGGTCGGCTACATAGGTGAGGAACTTCCGCATGAGGGGGTGCACCCGCCGCAGATCGGGCCGCAGAACCAGCAGCTCTCGCAGGTAGTAGTCAGCGATCGCAAGTTGGCACAAGCGGGACCGACGCAGCAGTGCGCGACGGGACCTGAGCGACAGCCTGCGGGGAACGTGCGCGACCCACAGCGGCGGCTGGTCGTACGAGCCGAACAGCCGATCGATGCTGCCCTGGGCAGCCAGCTTGACGGCCGGCTCTGCCTTCGGATCGCGAATGATCGATTCATACAGCGCCAGCGAGAGAGCTCGCTGTTCATCCAAACAAACGGGGTTCGTCACCGCGCGTACGTCCTCACAGGAAAAGCCCGCACGTGACAGCGCCCGGGCAATTCCCGCTTCGGATACGAGCCGCTGGGTTCGAATCTCGACAAGGAAGTTCTGCATCATGTCATTCCTCCGGGGGACCATCATCGTCCCATGCCGGCTGGCGAACCGGTGGGGCGTATTGCGCCCGCGCATCCGGGCGGGCTGGCGGCGGTGCCGGCTGGACGTCCCGACCCGTCTCCTCGGTGACCCGCACCGCGCGAAGCTTCAGCCCGCGCAGTCCGAGCTTGAGCCATTGCCTCATCCGGATCTGAGCCGGGGTGACATCCGGCTGGGCTTCGACGACGATGGTAAATCGCTCGTTCGTAGGAAATCTCTCAGCTATGCGTCCGGCCCACCGGGACCTGCGCCGGCGGCTGGGACGCCAACTCCCGCCGGTCGGCATCTCTCACCAATTTTTCTGCCGCATACGACACCGGCTCGCCGACGTTGGGATTTGCCGCCGCTTGCAGCACGGCCCGGCACGCCTCGTCACGCCCGAACCGCCGCAGCAGGTCGGCAAAACGGGCCACAAGTTTCCTGCTGCTGAGGCGGGAGGAGTCGGGGTAATGCTCGGCCAGCCAACTCCGCGCAAACTCCTCGGGCGGCGCTTCAGAGCCGTGGCCCGGCCGTTGGGTGTTGGTTGAAGCGGCCACTTCGTGTACAGCTCCACTGCCCTTCATCGACAGGCCCGCAAAGCGCTCCGTTACAAACTTGAACTCGGCTGCGCTGCCGGTTCCCGTTCGCCTATTGAACTTTGGGGCCTTGGTACGAACGATGTAACCGTCCTCCTCTGCCCATGCGGTGTAACGGGACACCGTCATCGGTGAACACCCCAGCGTCTCGCCGATCTTGCGCACCGGCAGGAGGATCGGCCGCTCGGGATGCACCACCTGCAGCCACCCCGCAAGCGACACAAAAACCGGATACTGCTCGGGGCGAGCATCGGCGATGGCCTTGCGCAGCACGAGGGGCCGCGTTTGGGCCAGCCGCAGCGCGTGGGCGACGGGATCGACTGCCTCGGGCTTCCGAACCGCGTCCCAAACGGAGAGGAACTCGCACTCCGCATCCACCCGGGTTAGGCCGAACCAAGACCACCCAACCCTACCCCCTCCCCAGGCGTTGACGATCGCATCAACCTGCCGCCAGGCGTCCTTCGCCGTGCGATCCCGCAGTTCCGGGTGTCCACGGAGCAAGCGGGTGAAATCCCAGAGCGATGATCGATACTCTGAGGAACCGTCGTCTTTCCGTGACCGCCACTCAATGGCGGCGTGGAAGATGAATTGGGACAGCGTCAGGCTGGAGCGTCTACAGGCTTCCAGTTCATCGTGGAAGCATTTGGCGACTGCAGGGTCCTTCGCCGGCCGCGAGCGCAGCTCGCACCAATCATTCACCTCTGAGAGATCCTTGGAAGTTCTTTGAGTATTTGAATCATCCTGCGCACCATTTGTATTCAATAATTGCGTTGGCGGCCTGGATGGGACACAATGTGTAACATCGCTTGCGGGTGATTGCTGTGACAGCGCGCCACCACCTTGGCCGGAGCGGTGGGTTGATGCAGGGAGTTTGGGCTTTCCGTTGGCCATCGGCGTCAAATCCCCTCGCTTTGGAGTTGTCGCTTGGCCGCCTCGACGGCCCGCGATCGCTCACGCGGCGTGCGCATCGCCGGCGCCTTTCCTGTCAGCTTCGCTTCAGTCGCACGCTCAAAAAACCTGCGCAGAGCCGGTTTGCTCGTGTACCACACCCCCCCGCAGCGAACGGCTTCGAGCCGGATTCCGCCCGCCGTGCCATGCAGAACCCAGTCGTAAACGCGGCAGAAATGCGAGGATTTGCCGTTCCGCCCCGGTACCAGCTTCGCGGCTTGCGCGATGGTGATAAGGCCTTCGTCGAGCAGATCCCCTGAGTGAGCCTCTCCCGTAGTAATGGCCCGCGTTTGCGATGGCATACAGTGTCTCCGTTGAATCCACTCCGCGCGCACCACGAGCACGAGCCCTGTCGGACCTGCATGTGGCGGCTGGATTTCTTGGGAAATCTGCAGGCGACCTTTTGCCTGCTCTACCTTCATCGCCAAAACCGTACGTTTCGCCGCCGATGAGGTTGCATTCTCCCCGCTTCGTGCCGATTCGGGTGTTCTAAGCCCGGTTCAGGCTGATACTTGCAATCGGCGCGGAAAAATCCACATTTTTCCGAATGGGGCAGCGTCAAAGAAGTTATCGGCTAACTCTATCCGCTGTATCGTCGCGCAGCATGCGGGCGATGAATCTCTCCCCCTTGCAGGTGAGATTGGCCGCGGACCAATGCGAATCGGTGCCGCGAACGCGCGTCACCAAGCCACGCTGCGCCAGTCGCCCCACCGCACGCGACAGGACGGCCATCGTCGCCGCGTACTTCTCCGCCCCGATTCTGGCCTTGCTGAAGCGATGGCAGCCGGGACGGCCACGGAGGTCGTGCCCTATGGGTGATTCCGGTTTCCAGCCGAAGTGCACAGTGAGGATCTCCGCATAGTAGACGTGCGGCTGGTTGGGATGGCAATGCCAGTTGCGCTCGGCCAGGAAGAGAATGCTCAACTGCAGCTTGGACAATCCCCGTCCCATAGGCGCTACTCCAAAGGAGGGACGGGCTGGGGCATCGCCACTTCTGATCGCGCATCCGATTCCGGCAGGTGCGGGAGCAGGTGCCGCAGCTTCTCGAATGCGAGATCAAGCGACGAGGGAGGGGGGACACGGTCGGACATGATTGCACCTCTTGCGGGCCGCTACCCGGCGCCTCCGCGAGGTGCACGCGAAGACGCCGGGCTGCGCTTGGCCGCTGGCCGGCGGCCGTCCCGAGCCAAACATGATAGCCAGATGGCATATGGGTCAAGCGCCAATCTTCTCGCTGCGCCGCGAAGCGGATGAACCGTCCCCGCCGGAACCAAGCGTTACATCGGCGTTACATTCGCGTGACAGCGACCGTCATTTCAGCGTCACTTGGACCGTCACGCAGGCGTCACGTGCGGCGAAGTCGCGACGGCGCCGGGAGTTGCCGTCGCATCGATGCACGCCTCACCGGGCGCCTCAACAAGCGTGACATTCGCGTGACATCGGCGTTACATGGGCGTGACAATGCCGTCTCCGGACCTTCCGCTGTCGGGCTTGTGCCGAACCTGGCCCCTGAGGAGTTGGATTGCCTCGCGGATGAGGTACTTCCACTTTGTATGATCCGCCGGTCGCATACACAAGTGGGGGCATTACGGGAATCCGGAGCGCGGCAGTATGCTGGCACCGCGTAAACCCTAGCAAGCGGGAAGTGGCATAGCAGGAAGGAGAACACGATGTGGATGGAACAACTGGAGGCTCGCCAGTTGCTGAGCGGCACGATCATGCCGCACGCCCTTGCGCCAAGTGAGGCGGTCCACTTCGCGCCGCTGGCGGCGGCTGCGGCGGTCCCCAAGCTGCCCAATAGCTACACCGGCTCGATGAGCTGGAAAAGCGGCAACGACAGCCTGGTGCTCATGATCACGAAGCAGACCCCGAGCGCCAACGGCCGGGTGCTGTGGCTCAGCGGCTCGCTGCTGCAGGTTGGAATCAGCGAGAGCTTCGCCGTGTCGGCCAAGGTGGATCTGCGAACGCGGCAGGTGACGGGCCAGACGCGCGGCATCGCCACCGGCACGATCACCGGCACCTTCGGCCCCGACTGGTCCTTCGCCTATGGCCAGTTCGCCTCGACGCAGGCGGGCCGGACCACCAAGGGCTCGTTCGACCTGTCCAAGCCCAAGGCTATTCCCTACGATCTGCGCGGCACCTACAAGGGCCGCAGCGAACAGGGGGATGCGGTAACGCTGAGCCTCACCAAGCAGTCGGCGGCGGGCATGCTGACCGGCACAGCGACCTCGGGCGACTGGCGCTTTGACGTGGTGGGCCTGGTGAGCAGCGGCGGCACCTGCTGGCTGGGCGTGCAGGGCGATGGCACCGGCTCGTTCCGGGGCTACTTCAACGGCGGCCACTGGCGAACGCTGCAGGGGAACCTGATCCTGCAGTTGGGCCGCCAGCGCTCCACGCTCTACTACACCCTGCGGCGGATTTAGGCCGGCAGCAAGCCATCGGATGCTGCGTCAGGTCAACGCGAACGCGGTTTGGAATCGCCGCTCACCCCACTTGGCCCATGATCTGTCGCGCCCGCTCCCGGTCCTGTTCGGCATAGACCTCGGTGATGGCCGCCGACTTGTGCCCCAAGATGATCCGGGCGACTTCCAGGCCGAATTCCTTCCGCAGCCGCGTGGCAGCGTTGTGCCGCAACTGGTGGGGGTGCCAGCGGTGCGCCCGCCTCCACTCGCGGATCTGCGCCTTCTCCTCGGCCGTCAGCCGGGCCCGGTAGGCCTTTTTCGTTTCCCGCTTGACCTTATCGGACTCCGGCTCATCGCTCGGCAGCACCCGCCGCTGCAAGGGCTCCGGCAGGGGAAAAGCCTTCTCGCAGGCGTAGGCGATCGCCCGGCCGTAGCTGTTCTTGTCGTAGCGCTCGCGGAGGGTGCGGGTGGTCTTCTTCGCGTTGGGCTTCTGGTTCTTCCGGCGATGGTGGGATGCCTGAGCATACCGCCAGGCCTCGGCGTCCTGCGGGCTGAACAGGTAGGCGCTCAGATCCGGCTTCATGTGCTGCTGGACGATCTTCGTTGCTTGGGGTCCCAACCAGATCTCGCGCGCGTGGCCGTGGTGCTGGGTCTTGTGCCATTGCGGCCGGTAGACCCAGATGTTGCCGGTGGTGTCGATATCGACGCCTCGCATGATCACCACTTCCCCGGGACGCATGCCCGTCAGCAGTTGCAGGTTGATCATGGCCGCCACCGGGGGCGCCACATGCTTCAGCGTCGCGGCGATCTGCGCTTCGGGGACGGGTTTGACCGGTTCCGTCTCGCGGGCCTCGGTGCGCCCTCGTCGCAGCCCTTCGACGGCTTGCAAGCCGTGGAATACGCCAGACGGAACCAGCTCCTGACCCACCGCCCACTTGAACATCCGGCGGACGCGTTTGGTCTGCTGGTTGATGAAGCCGCGGCACCACCCCAGCTGGATCATCTCGTGTTGGAGCGTCCGCAGGGCGAGTGGCCCGAAGTCGTCGGCCTGGGTGTAACCGTACAAGCGGGCCAGCACCTTCAGCGCCATCCGTTGGCAGGCCAGCTCACCCGAGGGCGATCCGTCCGGCTTGCGATAGGTCGCTTTGCAGTGCTGCCAGTAGGTTTTGATCAGCTCGAAGACGGTGGCATCGCTGCGGCCCTTTTCCGCGTGCAGCCGCCGCCCGTTGGCCAGCCATTCACTCACCAGCCGGTCATACTCCACCCGACTGGCCTTGCTGCCGTAGGGGCCCAGATAGAAGTCCCGGCCGTCCAGCGTAACGACGGCCTGTCCCGAGGCGCGGTGCTTGCGATACTTCGGATTCCCATGGATGAGGCGGGGCATATGTGCGACCTCCGTTTTCCCGGCAAAACGGTATTTACCGTTTTGCGCTGGGCTTTCGGGCCGCTCTCCCCGCCTTCGGGGAGG
>JBLNDH010000457.1:0-5339 GCA_050261455.1 Bacillota bacterium | reverse complement strand
GCCAGTTGCGTGCCTTCTTGCCGGTGCAGCGAGATGATTCGCGTGTGCAGCAACTGGCGATCACGCTCAGTGCACAGATGCGGGAGCATGGATTCGAGGATCTTCAGGCGATCGGTATCGGGCGAGGCGCCGCGGAGACGAGCGACCATCAATTCCGCCAGGGCGGCAGCCGAGGCGGGGTGACGCTGGGTATTCAGGGCCAAGGCCCAGGCGGCTTCGGCGACGGATGTCGCATCCTGACGGATCGCGCCAACACCCCATGCGACGGCACGCTGGCCCCAGCGGCGCAAGGAGGCATTGGCCAGTTCGCTGCGAATGGCGGCGGGTGCGATGGAAAGCTCGCGAAATGGAGCGGTTGTTGGCACGGCACCCAAAGAGGCATCGTGACGCGTCTCGTTTTCCAGGACGCCCAGGGTTTGGGCCTTTACCTCGCATTCCTGGAGTAGGGCCAGGAGGGGATCGGCACGTTGCGATGTGGGGGCTGGGCGCGTGGTTGATGTTTCGTTGCGACCTGGCGGAGAACCCTCACCGCGGCCCTCTCCCGGAGGAATACGGCAGACAGGAGTGTCTGCCCCACCACTCTCAAGCCGGCGCTCGGCGAGCCATTGGGTGAAGCGATTGGCAAGGTGAGTCGAGCCATCGGCAACGGCGAGGACCACGGCGATGTCATCGAAGCAGTCGAGTGCATCGTTGGTGGTGGAGGCTTGATCGAGGCTGGCGTGGAGCGTGCGAAGAGCGACAGCAGGATCTCCGGCAAAGGCGTGAGCGAATGCACTGCAAGGGGTTTCACCGGCGGCGGAAGATCCGGGTCGTCGCGTAGCTCCGAACCCGGCGTGGAGATTTGGAGAATTCCGAAGCAACGCTTGCGATGCTTGTCGCAGGGGGGCATCGATCGGGGTTATTCGCAATGGGGCGGAAGGGTCGGAGATGCTGGGGAGGATCATCTGGGCACGGACTTGGAGCTTTTGGATGCGATCGGCGGGCATGCCGGCGGTTCGGGCCAGTTCGAGATCGCGATTGAGCCAATCGAATGGGCCATCCTGCGTGAAACAGGCGAGGATCGTGTGGAGTTGGATTGCGTTTACGACATCGTCCCATGCCTTGCCGGCAAGCATGAGGGACACGCGGCGGGATTGCAGGCGGGCCATGGTTGGGATGTCGCTGGAGAGAAGAAGGAGATCGGTTGTCGCAGCAAGAGGTGACAGGGCTTGTCCGTTGAGGTCTTGGGTGAAACGATCCAAGTCGGTGAGAGTCTGGTCGACAAGGGGCCAGGGGTGTTGGCGTAAGTCTTCGAGGGTGCGATTCCAAACGGTTTGCTGATCGCTGGGTGAGGAGGCAAGCACACGCCGAAAGAGCGCGCGGATAGCCAGGTTCCACGATGCGGAAGTGAGGCCATTTTCGTCGGCTTTCAATGCTGCGAATTGCCGGTCGAGTTCGAGGGCGTCCAGCGGCTGCTGATCCAGGAGCAATTCTATCAGGATCCGACGTGCTTGCAGACGGGTATCGCGGTCGGGTGGACTCTCGATGCTTTGCCGGCACAGGCGAAGGGCATCGGGGACCTTGCCGGCGGCTTTGAGGAAATTCGCCTGCCAGGCCAGCTCGTAGCCCGGCTGGGAGACGGGCTTGGCAAAGGGCTGGGTGGATGGCGATCGGGCCGAGTGGTTAAGATCGGCCAGTAGGCTCTGTTGGGCTCGATTGAGGGGAATGGCCGCAAAGGCACGGTTCAGGAAAGCCAGCAATGAGGCTTTGAGCGGATCGGCGCCGATGGCTTGAGTGGCGGGTTGGGCGTCGGATTCGAGTTCGGAGGCATCGACGGGCTGGCCGGTGATTTCCTCTACGAGCCCGGCACACAGCTCGAACGGATGGATTGCCAACAGGCCCGGACTGGGTTCGGCGGGAACAATGCGCCGGCGAGAGAATGCCAGGCTGGGTGACCTTCCGCAGCGATGGGCCAAATCGCCCAGGGTGCTGGCCAAGGACTCGGAAGTCGTCGCCAGAGGAATGGTGTGTTGATCATCCAGCAATTGGAAGATCCGCACAAACTGTCGCTCGCGGGAGAGCAGTTCCAGGTATGGGGTGCGGATCGCCTTGGCGACTTCCGAGGCCGGGTAGGTTGCCCAAAGGTGACGTAGAAGGTTGCCCCGGGCTTCGGATGCTTCGGCGGCGAGGAGGAGAGTGGCTGCTTTGGCGCCAGGGCGTGAATCGGGCAGCAACTTCAACAGGTTCCAGAGAAAGGCGTTGGCCACGGCGGTGGCATCACGGCGGTCCAGTTCCTGGATGTATCGTTCCAAGAGTCCTTCGGCCACGACGGGCGTATCGATGCAGCGGGCGATCAGGGTTTCATAGAACTGAGAACACTGCTGCAGGTCGGCTTTGTCATCGGGCAGTTGGTATGCGGCGAGATGGGTGGCCAAGAGGGCGCGGGCTGCGGCGGGCAATCGGGCGTTCAACAGCATCCACAGCCGGTCGGCGGGCCAGTGCGGGCCGGAGAGCAGGAGCAATTGCTCCAGGACGCGATCAAAGGACTGAGGGTCTGTATTCGCAGCGGCTCCATAGATGCCGAGCCATTGGGGGTCGGAGATTTCGTTGACCTTGAGGCGGATGTTGGCCTGGACCAATTGCAGGGCGCGGCGGTCCAAGTCGAGCGTAATTCGCTCTGCCGCAGCGGGGGTTGGGGCGGATGTGTTCGCGATTGAAACGGGTTGAGCTTCGGGACTACCGGGTTGAGCTGAATCGGCGACCTTGGCGAGGAGGGTCAACTCGGCCTGCAGGGCATCGATCAGTCGATCGATGGTCTGGAGGGATTCGCGGGCGTTTCCCGCGGCGGCCAGACGCAGCGCATCGCCAATGCCTCGTTTAAGCGCCGCTTGGCGGGCCTGGGGATCCAGTGGAAGTCGCGCCAATTGCGTCGTCGGCGATGAGGCGGAATTGTTGGCTCGATTGCCCACATCAATCCCGGGCTGCAGAGCGATCCACGTCAGCAACACTGATATAGTCAGCAGCAGTCCGAGCCAGATAAACGTCTTCACTTGTCGCACTTTGGGCATGTGCCCCCCCGAATTTGTCTACTGACACGGATTCTAGAGGCAAGGCAGTACTGGCTGCGATTGATTTCACCTGACAAGGGAATCAGATCGCTTCGCGCCAATTCGGTTATTCATCGATGGTTTCCGGATTCACCGCGACGGCATGGCCTCACCCCCTGTTGGTCTGATGGCACTATCTTGACACTTGATTGGAGTGCGGTCAAGAAAGATCGGTGGATTTTTTAGATCGTGGTTGACAATCTCACGAAAATTGGTTTCATACAGGGGCCATCGAAAAGGGGCCGGACCGGAAGGGAACCGGCAAAGGGGGTCCATCAGCTATGCAATTCATTCAAGGCCAGGGGGTTCAAAACGGCATGGGGGAGATGCTTGGCGAGAGTATTGGGCAGAGCATCTGGCGGCGGCGCAACAGTGTGGCAGCAGCGATCTTGGTTTGTATCGCGGTGGGACTGCTCTACCTGTTGAAGGCAACACCAACCTATACCGTTTGCGGACAATTGTACGTGGAGCGGCGAATAGGAGAACACGAGGGCGATCGGCCGCAGGAGTATTTGCACGCACAAGTGGCGGTTTTGCGATCGACAGCGGTTCTGCGACCGGCGTTGGAACGGATCAGCGTCGGGAGGCTGCCGGAATTGACGGGGAAGGCGAAGCCCCTCGATGGCCTGCGAGAGCGGCTCAAGGCCGACGTGAATCGGCAGGACGGGTTGGTGATGCTGGCGTTGGAATGTTCGGACCCGACTGCGGGGGCGTATCTGCTGAACACGATCATTCAAGTCTATATGGAACGCCAATCGGAGCCGGGCGTGCTGCCGCGGGCGGCCAATGTGGGGGTGATCGAGGCAGCGGATGCGGCAACGACATCGGTCAGGCCACGGCGGGCGCAGGTGATCGGTCTATGCGGCGTGATGGGGCTGGCGTTTGGGGTGGGGTGGGCGGTGATCCGGGGGAGAATTGATCCACATGGGGACGGCGAGGAAGCAAGGGATGAATCCTTGGGATCGTTGGGATAGGGGCGGACATTTCGATGGATGGTGGGGTATCAGTCTGGGATGGCGGATTCTGCGGCACGGCGGAGCTGAAGCGCCGGTCGGTGCAGGGTTCGGTGTTGTCGATGCTCAACCAGGGGGTGCGATGGGTACTGAACCTGGGGGCGATGGCGATTTTGGCGCGGCTGCTGACGCCGGAGGATTTCGGACTGCTCGCGATGGTGTATGCCGTGGTCAGCCTGGCGGAGATGTTCACGGAACTGGGTTTGTCAACGGCGACGGTTCAGTCGGCGACGATCAGCGGAGAACAGGCCAGTACGCTGTTCTGGCTGAACCTGGGGTTGAGCGTATGCATCGGCGGAGCTGTCGCAATAGGGGCACCGGCGCTTGGCGCGTTCTACCGGGAGCCGCGGCTAACGGCGATAACGCTGGGGCTTTCGGCGACGTGCCCTTTGACGGCATTGGGACTGCAACATCGAGCACTGTTGAGCCGGCAGATGCGGTTTGCGGCGCTGGCGGGGATCGATCTGGTTGCGTTGACAATAAGCCTTGTCGCAGCGATCGCAGGCGCGTGGGTGGGATTGGGGTATTGGGCATTGGTAATTCGGCATTATGTGTTTGCCGGGGTCACCTGCCTGGGGTTGTGGTGGACGTCGGGATGGCGGCCGGGCGTTCCCAAACGACACTGCGGCGCAGGGGAGATGGTCTTGTTCGGGGCAAATCTCACGGCGTTCGATTTGATTTACTGCCTGTCGCGCAGCCTGGACAAAGTTCTGTTGGGGTGGCGGTGGAGCACATCTGTCGTGGGGCTGTATGACAAGGCGTATCAGTTGTTGATGCTTCCGACCTATCAGATCGGCAAGCCATTGTCGCGCGTGATGGTTCCGGCGTTGTCCCGGCTGCGCGACGATCCGGGGCGATTTCGCAGCTATTACCGGAAGGGAACGCTGGCGGTCAGCTCGCTGGGGATGCCGTTGGTTGCGTTCACATTCGTGGCGGCGGACGACGTCATACCGTTCTTCCTCGGGGATCAATGGCGGGGCTCGGTGCCGATATATCGCGTACTGGCACCGGCGGCTTATTGGGGATGCATCGACGTGGCGGCGGATTGGATCTATGCGGCGATGGGGCAAGCGGGGCGAAAGCTGCGGTGGGGAATTGTCTCATCGATCGCGACGGCGATTGGGTTCGCCATTGGGATACCTTGGGGCGCGATCGGGATGGCGGCGGCGCTGTCGATTGTCTTCTGTGGGTTAACAATGGGACCGGCGGGGCTGGTCTACTGTTTTCGCGGATCACCGGT
>JBLNDH010000456.1:0-3517 GCA_050261455.1 Bacillota bacterium | reverse complement strand
CGCTGGTGATATTCATCTCCTCGTGCAGTCGCCGCAGCCACCGCCGCAGTTCCCGGCGGACCTTGGCGTCCAGCGATCCAAACGGCTCATCCAGCAATAGCACCCTGGGCTCGACCGCCAGGGCCCGGGCCAACGCCACGCGCTGCCGCTGGCCACCGGAAAGCTGTGTGGGATAGCGGTGCTCGAACCGCTCCAGTTGAACGAGCCTGAGCAGTTCCAGAACCCGTCGGCGAATCTCGGCCCTGCTGGGACGAAGCCGCCAGGGGCGTACCCTCAAGCCAAATGCCACGTTCTCGAACACTGTCATGTGCCGGAAGAGGGCGTAATGTTGGAAGACGAAGCCAACCTGACGCTGGGCGACGGCGTGATGCGTCACATCCTGATCATCGAATCGAATCAGGCCGCTGCCCGGGTCGGGCTGTTCCAATCCCGCGATGATGCGCAGCAGCGTGGTCTTGCCCGAGCCACTGGGGCCCAGCAGCGCCACCAGTTCGCCGGCTTCAACGCGAAGGCTGACATCCTTCAAAGCCACGAAGCTGCCGAAGGTCTTGGTAATGTTGCGAATCTCAATGCTCATGCCATCTCTCCCAGGCTTGCCCGCAGATCGCGAGCGGCTTTCCATTCCACCAGCCCCTTGGCCAGGAGCGTGGCCAAGGCCAGCAGCGTCAGCAGGCTTGCCACGGCAAAGGCCGCGACGAAGTTGTATTCGTTGTAGAGGATTTCCACGTGCAGCGGCATCGTGTTGGTTTCGCCGCGGATGTGCCCGGACACGACGGACACCGCGCCGAATTCGCCCATCGCTCGGGCATTGCAGAGGATCACGCCGTAGAGCAGCCCCCACTGGGTATTGGGCAGCGTCACCCGCCAGAAGGTCTGCCAGCCGCCTGCGCCCAGCGAGACGGCCGCCTCTTCCTCCTGGTTACCCGCCGCCTGCATCACCGGGATCAACTCCCGCGCTACAAACGGGAAGGTGACGAAGATCGTCGCCAGCACGATGCCCGGGACAGCGAAGACGATCTGCAGGTTGTGCTTGGCCAGCCAGGGACCGAACCAACCTTGTGCCCCAAACATCAGAACGTAGATCAGTCCCGAGATCACCGGCGAGACTGCGAACGGCAGGTCGATCAGCGTGATCAGGACGCTCTTGCCAACAAACTCGAATTTGGCGATGGCCCAGGAGGCGGCGATCCCGAAGAGCAGGTTGAGGGGCACGGCGATGCCCGCCGCCAGGAACGTCAACTTGATGGCGGCGATCGCCTCCGCATCCTTCAAGGAATGGAAGTACGCTCCCAGCCCGTCGCGAAACGCCTCGGCGAATACCGCCGCCAACGGCAGGAACAGGAACAACGACAGGAAGAGCAGGGCCAGTCCTATCAGCAACCACCGTATAACCAGCGGATCGCGCCGCCTGGTGGTGGAGGTCGAAGGGCTTGCCGCGTTGATCTTTCTGGTGATATGCATGGTCATCTCCTTGGGACCTAAGCGGCAATGCGATGCCGGCTACTCCATCGCTGGAGCAGGTTGATCAGCAGCAACAGGACGAACGAAACGACCAGCATCACGACCGCGATCGCGGTGGCCCCCATGTAGTCGTACTGTTCCAACTTGGTGATGATCAGCAGTGGCGCGATCTCGGTCTTCATGGGCATATTGCCGGAGATGAAGACCACCGAGCCGTACTCCCCGACCGCGCGGGCGAAGGCCAGGGCAAAGCCGGTCAGCAAGGCCGGCGTGATCTCGGGCAGAATCACCCGCCAGAAGGTTTGCCACGGCCGCGCGCCCAGGCTGGCGGCGGCATCCTCCACATCGCGTCCCAGATCTTGGAGCACCGGCTGCACCGTCCGCACCACGAAGGGCAGGCCGATGAAGATCAAGGCCACCGTCACGCCCAACGGCGCGAAGGCAACCTTGACCCTCAGGGGCTCCAGATGGCGTCCGACCCAGCCATGCGGAGCGTAGATCGCCGTCAGTGCAATCCCGGCCACGGCCGTGGGAAGGGCAAAGGGTAGATCGATCAGCCCATCCAGCAGCCGCCGGCCGGGGAAGCGATAGCGAACCAGCACCCAGGCGACCAGCAATCCGAAGAGGACGTTGATCAGCGCAGAGGCCAGGGATGCCCGGAAACTGAGGCAATACGACGCCAGGACGCGAGTATCGGTCACCGTGGCCCAGAACCGTTCCCAGCCCAGATGCCGCGTCCGTTCGAAGGTCGTCGCCAAGGGCACCAGCACGATCAAGCCGAGATACAGCAACGTGTACGCAAGCGTCAGCTTGAACCCCGGCAATACGCTGTGCCGCCGCCACGAGAACGCCATGACATCACTCCTTCCGTGTCTGTTCAGTACGCGGGCTCACGACGCCAGTCCCTGGAACAGGACCGTGGACAGGTAGCGTTCGCCAAAGCTGGGCAAGATCACCACGATCAGCTTGTTCTTGTTCTCAGGTCGGGCAGCCACACGCGATGCGGCCGCCAGGGCCGCCCCGGAGCTGATGCCCACCAGGAGTCCCTCGACCTTGGCTGATCGACGTGCCCAATCGACGGCCTCCTCCGAGGCCACCTGCTCAACCCCGTCGAGCAGGGAGATATCGAGGTTCTTGGCCACGAATCCCGGCCCAATCCCCTGGATCTTGTGCGGACCAGGCTTGCCGCCGGAGATGACCGGTGACTCCTTGGGCTCCACCGCGATGGCCTTAAAGCCGGGCTTGCGGGACTTGATGAATCGGCTCGTTCCCGTGATCGTGCCACCGGTGCCCACGCCAGCGATCAGGATGTCCACCTTGCCGTCGGTATCTGCCCAGATCTCCGGGCCAGTGGTCTGTTCGTGGATACGCGGGTTGGCCGGGTTCTCGAACTGCTGGGGGACCCAGGAACCAGGAATCTCGCTCGCCAGCGCCGTAGCTCTGGCCACCGCGCCCCGCATGCCTTCCGCCGCCGGGGTGAGGACCAATTCCGCCCCCAAAGCTCGCAGGAGCGCCCGCCGTTCCAGGCTAAACGACCCGGGCATCGTCAGCGTTAGCCGATACCCCTTCGCCGCCGCCACGAACGCCAAGGCGATACCCGTGTTCCCGCTGGTCGGCTCGATGATGTGCGTGCCGGGCTTCAGGATTCCACGAGCTTCGGCATCCTCGATCATCGCCCGGCCGATCCGATCCTTAACGCTGTGGAGTGGGTTGTAGAACTCTGCCTTGGCGACAACCCTGGCGTTCTCAGAGCCAATGATCCGGTTCAAATGAATGATTGGCGTGTTGTAGGTCGTTTCGATCACGTTTCGATAGATTCTTCCGTGTGGCATGGCTTTTCCTCATGAGTTTGAGTCGGTTGCTTAACAATCAACGCCGTGTGCAAGTTTCTCAGGAGCCGCTGTTCCGGTTGAATTCTGTAGTTGAGTCCGCCGTGTCAACCGGCTCTCAGGACACGTTTTGAACGAGGTTCAACGACTTACGAGCGAAACTTGCACACGGCGTAATCAGGTAATTCTCGGTGAGTCAGGCAGGGCGACCCCACGGCCGGCCCTGC
>JBLNDH010000455.1:0-18027 GCA_050261455.1 Bacillota bacterium | reverse complement strand
AGAGAGGCGG
The DNA here is from genome assembly GCA_050261455.1 of Bacillota bacterium. Taxonomy (GTDB): domain Bacteria; phylum Planctomycetota; class Phycisphaerae; order Tepidisphaerales; family Tepidisphaeraceae; genus JAPLNB01. The sequence goes on along the minus strand of JBLNDH010000455.1, from coordinate 18,017 downwards.
CGATGTTGCAGGCGACAGTGGTCGATCCGCAGCCGCCGACGGTAGGGATGAGGTGAATGATCTTGGCGCGTTTGCCCATGCCATAGACCTGGGCGACGCGTTCGATGCCGGCGGCGAACTTTTCTTCGACGATGGGGAGCGGGACGAATTCGCGGACGCCAAGGTGCATCGCATCCATCAGGAGTTGTGGATCGACGGTCTGGGAAAGGACAAAGAAACTGACGTTGGGGAACTTTCGGATGTAGGGGCCGATGCGTTTGAGCGAGTCGTGGGGTGAGGGGTCGAGGTTGATGACGACCAATTGGGGGCCGGTGGCGGTGGCCAGGAGTTGGGGGAGTTGGTCGGCATTGGGGAGCTGCGAGGCAACATGAACGCCATGATTGGCCAGGAAGGTGGCCATCTCAAGGCGGTTGGAGGCATCGGCATCTACTACTACACAGGTGAGCTGTACTAGCATGGGCAGCCCTTTCTTATCCATTGGCTCAGGGGTCATTGCGCTTGGGTGGGCGCGGAGGTTACGGGTTGAAAGCCATATTGACCATAAAACGGCGGTGGCTGAGCGGCGGTCGTGGCCGGCGAGGTCGTCGGCCTGGGGCCGGTTCGTATCGGGGAGCCAATATCCGCCTTGAGGAAGAGATCGGGTTCGCTGGGATGGCGCCAGTTTTCGCCGGGGCTGGAGGGGGTTTGACCGGGGTTCATGGCATCGACGAGTCGGGGGGTGACGAGGACGACCAGTTCGGTTTCCTTGCGTTGGTAGCGAACCGAACGGAAGAGGGCGCCGAGGACGGGGACGTCGCCGAGGACGGGGGTAACGTCCTTGTTTGCGGCGACGCTGCTGTTGAGCAGACCGGCGATGGCGAAGGTTTGGCCTTCGGCGAGTTCAATGGTGGTTTGGACTTTCCGGGAGGTCAGGCCGGGCACGATCCAGCCGCCGAAACGAACGGCAGTAGAGAAATCCAGATCACTGACTTCGGGCGAGACCTTGAGGCGGATGCGGCCGCTGCCGAGGACAACGGGGACAAAGGTGAGGCGGACGCCAAATTCGCGGTATTCGACGGTGATAGCCGGGGTACCGCCGGTGCCGGCGCCGGACTGGGTGATGGGGATGGGGAACTCGCCGCCGGCAAGGAAGGAGGCTTCTTCGCCACTGGTAGCGACGAGATTGGGTTCGGCGAGGATGCGGAGGAGATTGTTCGAGCGGAGGGCGTTGATGAAGTAGTCGATGGTGGATTGGCCAACGGCAATGCGTCCGAACTGGGTAACGGACGGGTTGGCTGGAAGCGGAACGCCAAGGCCGGTGGCTTCGTTGCCGAACTGGTGGATGCTGAAGGGGTTGATTTGGCCGACGTTGCTGGCGATGAAGGATTGTCCATCGGCAACGCCGAAATTGACGCCGAGGGAGGTTGTGGCGGCACGAGAGACTTCGGCGAAGCGGACCTGGAGCATGATCTGCTGGCCGCCGGAAACTTCGAGGAAATTGAGGACTCTGTTGGCGTAGGGGGAGGCGGTTTGGGCGGCCTGCTCGGCTGTGTTAAGGCTGGGGACCCGGCCACGCAGGACGACGGCGCCGTTGGCGCTGGCCACGTCGATCTTGGCAGCAGGGAAGAGGGTTTTCATCTGCTGCTGAAGCGTTTGGATGTCGACCTCGACAAGGACATCGAGAGTCTGGGATTGGTCGGCATCATCCCAGACGATCATCTGCGTGGTGCCGGCTTTCTTGCCGGTTACGAGGATGCTCATAGCGCCGACTGGATTGACGTCGGCGATTTCGGATTGCGCGGTGCTCACGCGTTTGTAGGGTCTGGAAGTCTGAATGACAAGGCTCTTGTTGATCATGAGCTTGATGGGGCCATGATCGAGATTCTGGGAGATGAGCGGAGCGGGGACATCGGCGGCATGGGAGGAGGTGGGGAGGATCAACGCAACGAGGGTCAGGAAGACCGCTACGACCCAATGCGATCGTCGGCAAAGGGGGCGTGGGGAGCAAGTTGGGCCAAGGAATCGGCCAGAGGAGGTGGTGGGCGGAGCCCACCCTACGGGTACCTGCTTCGGAACAACGGGTCCGCGAAGCCGCAAGCGAGTATGGGGGTCGGAGGGCGAAGGAGACGGGCATCGCTTAATTGACAACTGACAATTGACAATTCTCAATTGCCAATTGAAGGGGGACCCAGGGATGAATCCCTGGGCTTGGAAACATGGGGGCTCGATCGGGGCAAAGGAGGTGGATTGGTGGGGAAGAGAACCCAGGGAACTTGTTCCCTGGGCGCTAGAGGAGAGGGTGGGCGAAGCCCAGGCTACGTGGTTGTTGTGATTGTTCGAGACACTCATAGGCAAATCCATCAGGGTGATTGACTAGGGAAAGCGGGTTCCACTTCGCTATTGCTGCTGGTGACTGCACTGGGTGTTGAGATGACGCTGGCGGGTACCTGTACCTGGGTTGCGACGCCGTTGCGAATGACTTCGATGGAGCGGAAGAGGGCGGGTTTGGGCATGGTGGCGACCTGGGTGGGAAGAGGCGTGGTGGGCCGGGTGGTGGGCACACGGGTTTGGTGCAGCGCTGCGGATTTGTTTCGTTCACCCCCGAGCAATTCGGCGAGGGTAATTCCGGATGCATTGGCTTGGCTGCGATCCAGAGAGCCGCGGAGGACCAGACGAATGCGACCGGTGTTGGAGGCCAGTTCGATGGCCTCGGCATCGCGGGGAGTGACAAGGAGAGAAACGGTTTTGGCGCGGGTGTTCTCCTCGCTGTCTTTTCGCGAGGAGGCAATAAGGCGCTGGCCGACGGCAAGGACCTTGACGTTCTCGACGATGGTTCGAGTGACCTGCTGGGCGATGTCTGCATCCTGCAGGGTGGAGACGACATCCACACAGCAGCCAGGGGCGAGCAACCCGCCCAGGCTACTGGCTTCGTTTACTTCAAGGGCAATGGCGCGCATGCCAAGGGGGACCATGGCCTGAGGACCCGCACCACTGCCAGTAGGAGCAAGGGATGTTTCAAGGATGGGTTGGCCTTTCACGACGGGAATCAGCAGAACGCGTCCACGGAGGTCCGCAGTCTGGTGGAAGGCATTTCGCGGGGCGACATCGGCCTGAGTGGCGGAGAGGATGAGATCCGACTCGGCCAGGGGATGGCCGGGCGGGAGATCGGCCTTGGCAGCGACGATGTTCGTGAACTTCGCCGCTGGTACACTCGCGCGTTGAGCGTGGAGGATGAGATCGCGTCCGACTTTGGCCGCGACTAACCCAAGAAGGGCCGCGAGGATCAGCGGTGTCCACGTTTTCCAATTCATAAGAGATCCAGGAAAACAACGTCTCAATATGGAGTTCGGCGGAAAAGAGGGGATGGTTTAGGGGGAAGCGGGGGGAAATCGGCAGGGGCGAAGAGGGAGGAACGGCGGAGACGCGGGGTGGGATCCGCGAAACCACAAGCGTATGGAGGGACAGGACGGCAAGTGTTGCGGGCAGCGATTGATTGACAACTGAGCATTGTCAATCCAGAGCATTGTGTGGGTCAGGTTCCTTCTTTACGCATGACAGCGGCGGCTTTAACGGGCTTATTGGCACTGATGAGGGTCAGGGGGCGTACGCCGACGGAGCCCCACTTGCATTGGACGGTGACGGTAATGTCATCGCCGGGGGCGGCGGCGGTGATGTCTGGGGGGGTGGTGGCGATGGCGACGGTGGAGGGCTGGAGACCGGCGGCGGTCAGAACGTTGCCGACAGCCTTGATTACATCGTTATTGGTCGCACCGGCCGGAATAGCGGCTCGGGCGCCCTGTCGGGCGGCACCCTGCAGGTTGTGTTTGATGAAATAGAAGTGGCCAAACTCGATGGTTCCGAAGGCCAGGGAGAGAAGGATGGGAAGGACGAGGGCAGCTTCGAGGACGGCGTTTCCGCGGCGGGAGGCACGAGCGAGTGGAGCAAAGCAAGGTTGCGAGAAGCCGCAAGCGTTTAGTGGGACCGGACGGCGAAGGAAGAGACTCAGCATTTTATTGGCAACTGAAAACGGACAATTGGCAACGGCCAATTGAGCGGACCCAGGGATGAATCCCGGGGCTTGGAGGGAGGCGAGGGGCTCCAGGGGAGCGTCATGATCCACTTGGGCGGGTTTCATAGGATCCCCTGGCCGGTCAACAAGAGGGTTACGGTGGCAATGAGGAAGGGTACGGCGTAGGGGAGGGGTTTATCGACGCTCCGGCAGGAGAGGCCGGTGGCTTGGGTGTGATCGGCGCCGAGTTCGCGGATGTGAATCAGGTTGATCAGGAGTAGCCCGGTGTTTCGGAAGAGCTTGCGCAGGCGACCCTGCCAGGCGGCTTGCGCGAGTACGATGATCATGCCGACGATGGCAGCGGCGAGAAAAATCTGGAATACGAATTGGGGGCCGGTCCAGGTTCCGGCGGCGGCAATGAGTTTGACGTCGCCACCTCCGATGGCACCGAGGGCAAAGAGGACAAGGGTAAGGGCCAGGCCAGTCAGAAGCCCCAGAAACGATTGCGAGGGCGAGACGGTCGCTGCGGCGGTGAAGCTCTGCATCAGGCCTGTGACTGCGATGGCGAGAGTCAGGGTATTGGGGATGCGGCGATGGCGCAGATCGACTACGGCGACCCATAGCAGCAAGGTCAATAGCGGGGCGAAGATGAACAGGGGGTGCCAGGTCATGGCGGAATCCATTTGGAAGCTGTTTCACAACGGTGGAAAGATCCGGGTCGTCGCGTTGCTCCGAACTCGGCGTGGAAGCTGGGCAACAGTTGCTGAGAACTCGTCCTTACAAGCCTATGGGGCTATCGATCGCCGGACGGTTCCCATCGACCGAAGACCTTGCTGCCGATCGTGGTGCAGACGACCAATGCAGCGACGATGATCAGGCCCACGATCAGGGAGTACTCCATGGTCTCGCTGCCATGCTCGTCTCGGGCCAGCGTGGCCAGCAGCCTTCGCGGTGATCTCATGGCTTTTCTCCGATCGGAAGCGACGATCGTGCAGATGGGCCCAAGTAGCGTGGTGAGCCAGCGACCGCAGAATCGTGATGCAACGTGCTAGCGTCGAATGGCAGTTCGAAGGGTTGCATTCGCCACGATCGTCGGCTCAGCCACGCTGGGTTGGGTCTGCGGGCCAATTCTCGAATCGGGATGGGCTAGTTCAAAGCGTCGCCGGCGGCCTGCCACTTGGCCACGACCTTTTGGCCCACGGTGGTGATCACGGCGATAGCCGCCACGACGATCAAGCCCAGGATCAGGGCGTACTCGAGCACCTCACCGCCCTGCTCGTCCTTCATCAGTTTGCCCGCCATCTTCTTGATCAGTTGCATTTCATCCTCTCCAAAAAGCGAACCCGAGGTTCCCATCGTGATGGTCGGCGGTGACGCGACACGCAGCTCGACAATCACGAACACAAACGTTGCATGCGTCAGGCTGCCACGGGCAGCCCAGCGGCTTCTGTCGGCGGTGCTTCCGTTTTGCGGACCACCCTCACGACACAGCGGGAACGCGCAAAACTTGCCGACTGCGATTCTGTCATCGGAAGAGCCTGGCACTCACTTGATCGTTCACGGCAGAATTTTCGGGACGAAGTGACTGATAATTCGAAGAGGCGGGATGGAGATAGGCGTAAAGAGAGGGAGCTTTGGGAAGAAACGGCTAAATGAGTCCAAGCAGAAGCGAACGCGGTAACGCAGAGGGAACCCAGGGATGAATCCCTGGGCTTGTATGCAGTCGAGCACTGTCGGTATTGGGAGGATCTATTTGGGGCGTCGGGGGCGACGGCGAAGCGGGTGGTCCGGTAAGTGATGCGGAGCGATCTTCCAGGGGAGATCACCTCTGAAGCCGGCAGGATTGCTGTTGGGTTTATCTTGCGGACCTCAGCCAACGCGGCGTTTTAGCATATTCTCGATCCGCAGGCATATACGTACGATGAATACATTCATGGAGCACACCATGAGCCGATCAGTCACGTCGGGAGCGGTTATTGTGGCGATGATGTGGGGGACAACGATTCTGACGAGAGCCATTCCTGCATATGCAGAAGACGGAGGGCGTATGAACATAGCGAATGCTGCAGGTGAGGGATCTTATGCGGGGACGTTTCGCGGGGATGAACTGGTTGTGAAGATCGAGGCTAAGGGCGGAGAGTATGTCGGGAGCATTGAAAAAGGTGGTCAGACATTCCCACTCAAGGCCACCCAAGCGGGCGGGAAACTGCAGGGAACATTCGATTCGCAGGGAGAGACATTCGAGTTCACGGCATCTCTTGAGGGTCAGCTTCTGAAGCTGCAGAGCGGCGGCGCCAGTTATGTGCTGAAGAAGACGCTGGCCAATCCGCTGGCGAGGGCGGTGCGTAATCCGCTGGGCACGGGAGCTGCCCAGACCGCGCCGACCGGGGGCGAGAGCGCGGCGCAGGGCGAGGAAGCGCGGAATGCAGGCGTGGGGATGAACATCACCATCGGGGGCGATGGCAGCATAGTTGTTGATAGCCTTGTGGAGAACGGTCCGGCGGCCAGGGGAGGTGTGCGGGTGGGTGATAGACTTGTGGCGATTGACGATCGGCCCATTGGTAATGTGAGCGAGCTCGCGGCGATGCTTCCAGGAGCATCGGGAAGCAGCGTGAAGTTGAAGTTCGTGCGCGACGGTGAAACGGTTGAGATGACATTAAAGCGTGAGGTGACCAAGCGGCCGGACGATCAAGCAAAAGCTGCTGCGGGAGATAAGACTGCGGGCGGAGTGGCGAAGAATGCACAGAAAGTGCAGCTGGTGGAATATGCGATCCAGGACCCGCAGCTGCGGTGTCCGGCGATGGCCTTTGTTGCGCCGGAGGGATGGACGAGACAAGGGGCGGTCCTTTGGACGGGACATGTGGTCCCGGCGTGCATCACGGTACTCAGAGTAGCCAATCCGCAAGGGTCGGAGGAGTTTAACCTGTATCCGACGATTCCCTTTACGACGGGTGATCCGCAGCAGGCGTTTGGCGCGGCCCGGTGCCGGTATATGGACCCGGCGGAATGCATCCGTGAGATCATTATTCCACGCTGCCGTCCGGAGGCACAGCAAGGGCGAGTGCTCGGATACGAGGAAATGCCGCAAATGGCGAAGCAGGAGGCGCAGCGCATTGCCGGGTTTGGTTTCCCGGTGGGCGAGGTGAAGGCGGGGCGAACGCTTATGGAATACTCGAGGGATGGGCGAAAGACGCTGGAGATGTTCTATTGCATTACGACGGCCATGGAGACGCCAGCGGGAGTGCTCTGGAGCGTGGATATCGCTTTCTCGTATCGCGCCGACAAGGAGAGATTCTACGGCGAGATGCCGCTATTCAACTGGATGGCGGTGTGCCTGAAGGAGAATCCCCAGTGGACGGCGGCGCGGTTGGCGAGAGTGAGAGCGATGGTGAACCGGATGTATCCGGTGATCCCCCCCACCGCGAGCAACAGCGGGCCCAGCATCCTGGATGTCAGCAAGAGCATTTCGCGGAACAACGACCGGTTCATCGCCAACATCGACAAGATCAATACGGATCGATTGAATACGGGCGATGCGTGGAGTTCGGCGTTCCGCAATACGGCGACGCTGGTGGACCCGGCCGCTGGCGAGAAGATCTACAATGTACAAGGGGCGAACGAGTACCAGCGCATGTTCCGAACGGACCAGGGGACGATCTATGGGAGCAATGATCCATCGTATGATCCGTGGGTGAATGATCACATTCGGGCGACGGAGCTGACGCGATAAGGCGAGAAGACGGATTGAAAGAAGAGCCCAGGGAACGCGTTCCCTGGGCTCTTTGTGTTTAGGCAATTCGGGTCAATAGGCGGGGAGCAGTCGGGAGCCGGGGTAGGCGAGAACGACGATGTCTTCGTGTCGCATGCCGGCGCGGGCGCGGGACTCGGCACACCACTGGCACATGCCCACACCATGGCCATAGCCATGGCCACGGACGAAGCGGACGCAATCGGTATCGTTGATGATGCTCTCGACGAAGCTGCTGTACATCGTGGTGCCGGGCGAGGCTTCGGTGTTGACGGCCCAGCGAAGCTCTTCGGCGGTAAGACTATAGCGGACACCTCGGACATCGAGGATGGAATAGCGAACGGGGCGGCCGAAGCGGTTTCGCTGTTCAATATCGACGGATCGGACGATGGAGATGTCTTTGACGGGGTGGGTTCCCTTGGACCAGACGTGAAGACGGCGGGTCAGTTCATCCTTGCGAACGGTGACGGTCGGCCAGGTGAAGCGAGGCGATGCGCTACAGAGCGCTCCGACGTATTGTTCGGAGAGCACATCGGTATACGACTCTTTGAAGGCATGCATGGCCGACTGGGTGATGCCGCCACAGCAGGAACTGAAGTAGGCTTTGAAGATGCGTTCCTGGCCAGCGGGGCCGGCGGCGACAACGATGCCGACGGTGGCATCGACGGCCTCGCGGCTCTTGGCTGTTTCGGCATCGACCCCGCCATAAACCTGACTGCGGGTATCGGCGTAGACGTCCCAGTGCCTGGGTTCAGCGCGTGGGACATACTTTTCATAGAGTGCGTAGGTCCGAGCAACGATGGCTTGGGCCTTGTAGGTTTCCTCCTGCCAGCCCGGCAGCAGTTCCTTGGAGATGACGCTCTTGAGGTAGTCTTCGATGTCCACGTCGTTGATGACATCGAATCGGCCGCCGGGGAGGGCGACAAAACGGAATTGGCCGCGGTAGGCGATGTCGTTGATTCGGACGGCCCCGACGGCGGTCGGCCGAATGATCAACTGTCCGGTGCCGAGGCAGGTATTACCGATCATCCAACCGCCACTTGAGAGGGTGACGCCGACGTTCATATTCGGCGGCAACTCAAGCCGTTTGAGGGTGGGATCGGCGGAAGTGTAGTAGACAGGGGGCTGGCTGGCGCGGATGGCGACCAAGTCAACGCTGGGCTGCAACCGAACGCGGATGATCCGCCCTTCCAGCGCCGTTGACGCGGTTTCCCCTTTGGGGCTGCACCCTGAAGGCCAACACAACAGGAGACCGGCCATGGCAAGCAGACTGAAGCAAGCCATGGTCACACGCCAGCGTGCACTACGCAGCCGGAGAGAGGCCCAGAAGGCGCTCACGACCAGAACCAGATGCCATCCTGTACGCATCCACCGCCCAATCAAACCCATGGCGTCCCTGCCTTTGGGGTATTCCGGGCTGTCGGCAAAGCGACCGCCTACTCTTCAAGCTTTCGCAACCCCAAGCCAAACGAAGCCAACTGTTGCTTGATCTCGTTGAGGCTTGTCTGGCCGAAATTTTTACAGCCAAGCAATTCGGCTTCCGTACGAGCAGCCAACTCGCCGAGCGAGGTGATATTCAACCGTTGCAGCGCCTTGCGGCTGCGTACGGAGAGTTCCAGATCGGCTACGAGCTTGTTGAGGACTTCGGCTGGCACATTGCCAACGGTGACGGGCGCCCGGCGAGGGGGGGCCTTGGAATCCTCGAGAGCCTGACCGAGTCGCAAGCCCTTGGCGGCGAGCAGCGCCTTGATTTCATTGAGGCTTGTTTCGCCGAAGTTCTTGTAGCCGAGGAGTTCGGCTTCGGTGACCTTGAGCAGATCGCCGAGGTTTCGGATGTTCATCTTCTTCAAGCAATTGCGGCTGCGAACCGAAAGCTCGAAGTCGGTGATGGGGATATCGAGCACTGCGTTGCGCCGATCTTCCCGCATTTCGTCGTCTTCGACGAACATCGAACGAGCCGACTCGACATCTTTCATGTAAAGGCGGGCTCGCACGTGATTTGGGTCCGTCTTGAGAACGGCATCCAGGCAACGGCGGGCTTCCTCGTAGTGATTGTTGTCTTCGTAAAGGATGGCCAAGTTCATCAAGGCGTTGATATGAACAGGCTGGCTCGTGCAGATCCGTTCATAGAGCTCGATGGCCTTGGCGTCATCGGCCTGGCGGTCATAGAGCACCGCCAAGCGGAAGCACCCCTGTTCGTGATCCGGGTTTTCATGCAGCGCCCGCTCATAGAAGTCCACAGCCTTTTCGTGCTGGCCTTGGGCCTCGGCCTCAAGTCCTTTGCGGTAGAATTCTTCGGCGGCGCGTTCGTTAATCGATGCTACTGCGAGTTCGCTCATAACCTCTACTTCGTTGGGATTTTATTCCTAACCAATAGACTCAAACCATTAGTGATAATTGTAGCGGGTCGCGCTGTCAACTGGAACCGCTCGGACGGCATTGAAGGCAGGCGGGTTGAACAGCGATACGGGCCCCGAAACAGGGTCATGCTCTTATCATAGGCATCCTTTATGTAGTGTGCGATCAAGGGGAGGGGAAGGGACGACTGGGCCCTGCGGGCCGCCGCGAAGCGGGCGAGGGCGAGAAACTCGGCAAAGGAGGGTTGCGTTACTCCGGCTGAGGTGCAGCGGAGGGGTTGGCATCGGCTTCATGAAAGAAGCTCGAAGCGGGAATCGGCTCATCGCGAACCAGTCGGGGCGGGCGCCAGAGGAGTTTTACGCGGGCGGTTGCAGTGGTGTCCCAGTAGTCGATCCGCACAGTATGCAAGCCAGCAGACAAATCGAGCGATTTTCGTACGCCATTGCGTTGACGGGAGATGCTCGGGGCGTCGATGACCAGTTGCTCGTCGATCCAGAGGCGGACGCCCAGGTTGGCGATGGCGACCAGCTCATAGCGTCCGGTCCAAGGTACTTTCAGCCGGCCCGTCCACCGTAACGAAAAGTTGTCTTTGGGCAGTGACGGATCCGGCGAATCCTGGCCCCAATCGAAGTTGATCTGGGGATCTACTCGGGTGCTGACCTTCTGGGCGAAATCGATCCCTTTGAACAGGTCGGCATGGAGCCCCGGCACGAGGCGGAGCTGCTTCATCTGCTCGGCCTCCAGGAGTTCGAGGCGTTTCTCGGCCACGGAGAGCTCGAATCCTGATACCCGGCCAATGGCCTGTTGATAGAATCCCCTGGCATGCTGGTGCAGATTTGACTTGGCCAGGGGATTTTGCGATTCGGCGATCTCCCACCAGAGGTTGCCAATTCTCAGCAGAGCGGCGGCATCGCTTGGCTGGACCAATTCGGCGTTGGCGATGTCGCGCAGTGTTGGATCCGAGCCGGCGGCGAGCAGAGCAAGCCCGTTCTCAAAATCGCTCTTGGTGAAACAGAGGTAGCGGCCGACGACGAGGCTGCACTCCGGATCGCGAGGGTTCTTCTGCAGGACATTCCGGGCGGCTTTAATGCGATCATACTCGGCGGCCATGGCTTGCAGATCGCGGTTGCGATCGCGGATCTGCCGGACCAAGTCCTCGTCGCGAACCTTGGCTGCGGCTTGCGCGGCAAGCGTGGTCAGTCGAAAAGCGGCGGCATAGTCGTCGTGAACAATGGCATGATCGGTTGCAGCGATGGCGACGCGGACGATGCCGCGGAATGCCTCGGGCTGGCGAGCCACGCCCGCGGCGGTGGTCAGCGCGGCAAGCGTCATGGGAACGGGGTCGATGCCGAAGTCACGCTCAAGCATCGCGATGGCGCGGGCGGCTGCGGGTGCATCGCCGGCAGCGGCGGCGATATCGCGGGATTCGCGGAAGAGAACAAATCGCGAAGTCGAATCGGTTTCGGTATCGATGCCTTGCTGGAGAACTTTTGCAGCCAGGGTCTGACGCGAAATGGGATCGGTCTGGCGGTAGTCGGCCTGGAAGATTTCGCGGATGAGTTTTTGGGCCCGGGCTTGAGCGGCAGGACTGGGGACGGGTCGGGTTGTTGGGGCAGTCGAGGCGATGGGGACTGTGGCTGGCGGCCGGTTGGATGGATGGAGCCCCCCTACTGCCGCATTCGATGCCAGGCGTGACTGGACTCGTGGCGAGGGGCTACGGGAGGGCTTGGGGGTCAACGTTGGGGTGATCGTCGCGGGATTCGCGGAAGCGGCCATGCGCCAGTAGGTAAAAGCGAGAACCAACAGCCCCGAGAGTACACATACGGCGGCCGCACGGTAGATCGTGCTGGCATATCCGCAGGTCATCTGATTCGCTTCTCCAACCTAGGGTCCTTGCTTCCCGTATCCTAACGGTGAACACGAGGAGAAGCCAGGGCGGCGTTTGCGCTGTGCCCCGGCAGACAGGGCGATCGAGCGCGATGCTAACCCGCCAACTGGGTTTCCAGTTGGGTCAGTTGATCGGCAATCTGGGGGTCGGCTTTGGTATCCTCATCGACCGTTCGGATTGCATGGAGGACGGTCGTATGATCGCGGCCTCCGAAGTAGCCGCCAATTTCTTCGAGGGAATAGTGCGTGTGCTTCCGCGCCAGGAACATGCAAACCTGACGTGGAAACGCGATGCTCTTATGCCGTTTTTTGCTCTGCAGATCCGACAGGCGGACGTTGTAGTACTTGGTGACGACATCCAGGATCTGCTGGATGGTGATGCGTTTTTGTTCCGGGGTAGCGGCTTCGCCCAGGGCGGCTTTGGCCAGTTCGAGATCGACGTTGCCGTGTTGGAGCATGGCCATGCCCTGGATTTTGGTGATGGCGCCTTCCAACTCGCGAGTGTTGCTTTCGATTTTGGCGGCGACGTAGCAGAGCACGTCGTCGGGGAGGGTCATGCCGCGCATCTTGGCTTTTTTCTGGAGGATAGCCATGCGGGTTTCGTAGCAGGGCTTGTCGATGCGTGCGACCAGGCCCCAGTTGAAGCGACTGACGAGGCGTTCTTCCAATTCCGGGATTTCGCTGGGGGGGCAATCGGCAGAAAGGATGATCTGCTTGTGTCCCTGGTAGAGGGTATTGAACGTGTGGAAGAACTCTTCCTGGGTGCGATCGCGGCCGGCCAGGAAGTGAATATCGTCGATCACCAGCATGTCGACGTTGCGATAGCGATAGCGGAACTGGTTCATCTCGCCGGTTTCGATGGCATTGATGAACTGGTTGATGAAGCTGTCGCAGGAGAGATAGAGGATCCGGGCATGGGGATCGCGTTCAAGCAGTTTTTGGCAGACCGCCTGGAGGAGGTGGGTCTTCCCGAGGCCGACGCCGCCGTGGATAAACAAGGGGTTGTATGCCTTGCCGGGCTGCTCCGCAACCGCTATGCATGCGGCGTGGGGCAGGCGATTGCAGGGGCCGGTGACGAAATTCTCGAAGACATAGTCCGGGTTCAAAACGAGAGGCTGATCGCCTTCATTGAACACACCCCCTTGGGGGAGGTTGTCACAATGGAAACTGACGACGACAAGGCGACCGGTGACGGACTGGGCGGCGGCGGTGAAAGGCTGCTGGCACTGGCTCTGGCAGAAGTTGAGCTGCGCCACGGTTTGCACGCTGACCTGGATGACACCATTGGTCAGTTGATGTGGCACCATTTGATCGAACCAGACGCGGTTGAGCCCCGGATGCTGGGTGCGCACGATCAGCAGGATTTGCCGCCAGATCGCGGGGTCGAGGGCGACTGGCTCAGATGTACGGCGAGCGAGAGCCTCGCGCGGAGACGGCGTATGGGTCGTTAGCATAACAGCCTTCAAGATCCGGTACTGATTGGATTCCCCAAGGGCAGCGCCCCAGGGAATCCGATGAAGGGAGCCCTTCCCGTAACAATCCTCTACTTCAACTAATCCGTGTTAAGAGGGCCACTGAGCGTGCTGAAGTCCGCTCCACAATATGTCCGTTTCTTCCACATACCAACTTACGCATTTTCCGGCCTGCGCCAAGGAGCGAGATCGTTGGCGACAGCACAATTCTTGGGGTAGTTCATGGATGACCTTCATGTGCGTGTGAAGACAAGGCTGCGCACGCGGATGCAATGCTCGTTTTACTGTTCGCGGGTGGAGTTTTTGCCCTTGGCCGGTTTGAGTCCGAGTTCCGCCATGACCTTCTGCAGATCGCTCCAGACTGCCTTTCGTGTTTCCACGGTGTAATTGCGCAACATATAGGCGGGGTGGTAGGTCGGCATGACCTTAATCCCTCGCCAACTGTGCCATTGGCCGCGCATTCGGCCCATGCTCAGAGCGGACTTGGTCACGTAACGTGTTGCGGGCAGGCCTAGCGTGACGATGACCTTGGGCCGGATGATTTGCAATTGCCGTTCCAAATACGGGGTGCAGGCATCGACTTCATCAGGCGCGGGCGCGCGATTCCCCGGGGGTCTGCATTTGACGACATTGGCGATGAACACCTGATCGCGCGTGAGCCCCATGGCGGCGATCATTTCATCCAGTTTCTGGCCTGCACGTCCGACGAAGGGTCGGCCTGAGAGATCTTCGCTCTCTCCGGGGCCTTCGCCGATAAAGCATAGGGCAGCGTCGGGATCGCCTTCACCGAACACCGTATGCGTTCGCTGCTGATGAAGCCGGCATCGCGTGCAACCTTTGACTTGCTGCTCATTCAACGCGGCAAGCTGGCGGATTTTCTCTTCGCGTGTCAGCACGGGGGTATCCAAGGGCGTGTCCGAGGGTGCAACAAGCAGCGAGGGCGCCGTCGGCGCGGCCGGCCGAGGTGAAACCTGGCAAGGCGCGGGTGCGGGATTTCGCGGCACGTTTGGCGCGGTCTGGGGACGCGAAGTCGGCGCCGGTTGGAACTGGGGCTCGCGTGGTGCGATTGTCAGCGGGGCGCAGACCGGGAGCGAGTACAGCCCAACGGCTCGCTCACTCCGGAGCCACAAACGAATCCGCCCTTTCAATGACTCATCCATTCGTGCGCATGGATCGTAGGCACCCAAAGGTCGCGCGCCAACAGCGGAATTCAGGAATTTCGGCGAGGGGCATCGTGGGCAAGGTGGCGAGCGTCGAAACGCGTGTTTGGCGCGAACAATCTCTTGACGGAGACGTCTTGACTATCACAATATAAGCATATGAAAGCCACCCCGGCCTGCGATGGCGGGTGCCCCCATGAATATGAGGCACACCGTAGCTGGCCGCGGTGGCTTTTTCGTTTCGGACCTGTCCTACACCGCAAGGAGGTGTGCAATGCCCAACAAACGGGATTTACTACAGAAGACGATCGAGCACATCGATATTGCCAAGTACAACCCTGTGCCGCTGGTGGAGGCGATGCAGCACATGGCTTACAGCGCCCGGGATCTGCACCGAGCTGCGGATATCTACGATCGCATGCTCCGCGACAAGGACTGTGGCATTATCCTGTGCCTGGCCGGTTCGCTGATCAGCGCGGGACTCAAGAAGGTGTTTGTGGACCTGATCCGCAACAACATGGTCGATGCCGTGGTCAGCACGGGTGCCAATATCGTAGACCAGGACTTTTTCGAGGCGTTGGGATTCCGCCATTACGTGGCCGACGATCGCTACAAGAGCGGCATGTTTGATGGCGAGTTGCGGGAGCTGATGGTCGACCGCATCTACGACACGCTCATCGATGAGGAAGAGCTGCGAATCTGTGATGAGACGACGCAGAAGATATTCGATGAGTTAGAGCCGAGGCCTTACAGCTCGCGCGAGTTGATCCGTGAGATGGGTCTGTATCTGAATCGCAACCACAACCTCAAGGCGGCCGACAGCATCGTTTATGAGGCGTGCAAGCGGGATGTGCCGATTTTCTGTCCGGCATTCAGCGATTGTTCGGCGGGGTTTGGAATTGTGGCCCATCAGCATGCCCGAGGCGATCAGCCGAAGGTCAGCATCGACAGCGGCAAGGACTTCTACGAACTGACTCAGCTGAAGGTCAAGAGCAAAGAGACAGGGCTGTTCATGATCGGCGGCGGCGTTCCGAAGAATTTCGCTCAGGACATCGTGGTAGCGGCCGAGATCCTGGGCAACGAGCCGCCGATGCACAAGTACGCGATTCAGGTTACGGTGGCTGACGTGCGGGATGGAGCGCTGTCCAGCAGCACGCTCAAGGAAGCCAGTTCCTGGGGCAAGGTTGACACCGTCTATGAGCAGATGGTTTACAGTGAAGCGACGGTGGCCGTGCCATTGATCGCGGGGTATGCGTATCACAAGGGTGCATGGAAGAGCCGGCAGCAGCGACAATGGACTCGTCTGCTTGAGCTATCGGTGGTGTCATAGGCAACGAAGAAACCATTTGGCTCAACTGTCGAGAGAACGAAATCCGGGCCATCGCTTACGCTCTGAACCCGGCGTGAAAGGGCTCGGGAGCTAAAACAACGACCCGCGTGATCGGATTGATCACGCGGGTCGTTTGTTGTACCGGGGATGAGAATTCAACGGGCCGAGTAAACCTTTGGCGTAGGGTCTACTCTCGATCAGAGGGGGTCACCAGAAGGTTGGGCGCGTCGGCATCTCCCATGAAGCGGGTAACCAGCTCATTGATGCCATCGGCCGCATGCTCGATTTCGTGGAGCGATTCTACGGTCATTTCTTCGTTGTGCCGCCGATAGAGCAGTGCACAAGAAAGCTTGATGGCGTTGAGATGATTGCGGATGTCGTGCCTGAGTTGAGAAAGCGTCATCTTCGGTTTCGGTGTCATCGATTCATTCTGAGTAGCGGTCCGGCCCGTCCCCAGCGATGTCTTACCCATGTGCTACTCCTTTTAATACAGCCAAGCCCCAATTACATGCACTTATTACTGAACTGACGGCGTTCAGTTTATCAACGGAAAATGGGCGTTCAATGAGAAAGCGTGAATCGAGGGAAAATGGCCGCAACATTAAAGCAAACAAGATCAGCCATATGATTGCAGCCGAGGCTTACCACATGGGTTAGATGCAGTCGCTTCGCTGCCTCGTCCGTCGTATAAATAGAGGTTCGATATGTTCATTTGCCAAGGGACCAGTCCCTGGGAGCACGATAATGTCCGAGCAGCCTGATCAATGTAACCATAGACGCCGCCGGGATCCCCGTTATGACTTTCGAGCACAGAGCCATGCCGCAGCCCACGCGCATGCGGCCCCGCCACAGCCCATCCCCGAGCATCCCTTGATACCGCGTGGTCCGGTGGCGTTGATCGACAAGCCAGAGGACCTGACAGAATTGATTCAGGATCTGCGAAGCGTCGGCAGTTTCGCGTATGACAGCGAGTTCATCGGGGAGATGAGTTATCACCCGAAGCTTTGCCTTATCCAAGTGGCAACGCACAAGCGTGTTGCTTTGGTTGACCCACTTGCCGGGCTGGATTTGACGGAGTTTTGGAAGCTAATTGCCGATCCAGCGGTGGAGAAGGTTGTTCACTCGGGCCAGCAGGATCTGGAGCCGGTCTTTCGCCAGCTGCATCAACGGGCTACACGGATCTTTGATACGCAGATTGCCGCTGGTTTCATCGGCTTGGCCTATCCAGTGGGGCTTTCGAAGCTGGTTCGGGAATTGACGGGTGTTCAATTGGGGAAGGGGTTCACTTTTACGCACTGGGATCATCGCCCGCTGACAAACGTGCAGTTGCGTTATGCCGCAGACGATGTCCGCTATCTGCCGGCGGTGCGAGCGGCGATCGGCAAACGCCTGGAGACATCCGGCCACGAGTCCTGGGTGGCGGAGGAGTGCGAAGCCATCTGCGACCCAGCGTTGTATTGTTTGGACCCGGCGGCCGATTTCATGCGTGTTCGCGGCGCCAATGCGCTGAGCCCAAAGAATCTGGCCATTCTTCGCGAACTGGTCATTTGGCGTGATGCTGCCGCCCAGCGGCACGACATGCCCCCACGGACTCTTTTGAAAGACGAGATTCTGATTGAGCTGTCGCGAAGTCCGGTGACGGAGGTGGCGGGATTGGCAAAAGTACGGGGCTTGCCGCGTCCGGTGGAGGCTTCGGAGGGTGAGCGGATTGTGGCGACGACCCAGAAAGGTTTGGCGGTTCCGGAAGATCAATGGCCCGCTTTAGCCACCGTAGAAGAGAGTCCCACAGAGCGATTTGCCGTCGACTCGCTGTGGGCAACCGTACAAGCGTGGTGCACGGGACACCGAGTTGATCCGGGATTGGCGGCCAGCCGCCAGGAGATTGCGCGTCTATACCGCGACCTGCAGGCCAATGGCTCGCTGCCAAACGACCATCGTCTGATGCGGGGATGGCGAGGCCAATTACTGGGGGAGGTTCTTATTCAGTTCCTGCGGGGATCGGCCGCAATGCAATTGCAGTGGCAAAACGGTTCGCTCTGCAGCACGGTGGCGGGTCCGTCGTCTAAATGATCAT
>JBLNDH010000454.1:0-11227 GCA_050261455.1 Bacillota bacterium | reverse complement strand
AACGACCGAGGGTTGGGCCAGTTCACGCGCGACGGCCTGCAGAATCCGTGCTCGTGACAGGCCCGAAGGATGCCCGGCGGCGCGATGCGCCAAACGCTCTTCCAACTCGGCCAATTCCGGTGGCAAAGGTCCTTCGATCATGGTTCATTCCTCCCTAGCTGCTGCCGCAATTTCTCCAAGGCGTAGCGGTAGCGGCTGGCGGCGGTGTTGAGGCTGATGTTCAAGACAGCGGCGATCTGGGCGAATGTCAGGCCGCCATCGATCTTCAGGGCAATCACCTGACGCTGCTCATCGGGCAGCGTTGTCAAGGCACGCTCCAGATCCTCATCCTCGCTGCAGGAAGGGGCGGGCGATTCGTTATGTCCATTACGGGCCAGTTGTTCCAGCCCCCGGCGCTCCGCTGCCCGCTGCACCAATCGTCGGCCGACGACATGACGCAAAGCCGTGAAGAGGTACGCCGCCAGGTCCTCGACCTCCGCCAGCCGATCGCGCGAGCGAACGAGGTTCACAAAGACATCCTGCACGGCATCCTCCGCTTCGGACGTTGAGCCGAGCAGGGTGCGAGCCGTTCGCAGGAGGGCCGGGGCAAGCTGGTCGTAGAGCGTTGCGTATGCCCGCGGGCAACCGCCTGCCAGCCCAAACTTCAGCGGATCCACTCCCGGCTGTCCCATCATTCCTCGCCACAGTTAAAGAGCAGCCTGGCGGCCTCTTTTGTCTATTCCGGAATGTAAAACTACCGCGGCGGGATATTCAAACAAAGCGGAAGATGTGAGCCAGGTAACCGGCGATCAACTAATTCCAGTGCGGCCAACAAAAAAGGCCGGCCCATTCCCGGGCCGGCCTTTGATCGACGATCAATCGATGTCGGCGAGTTTGACTTGTCGCCATTTGTTGAAACCGGCCTGGCGATTGGCTTCTTCAATCAGTTTGTCGGCATCGCCGAGGGGAACATCCTGGCGTTCGCCGGTGGCAGTGTTCTCCACCGAGCGGGTGCCGCGGAAGTACTCGGCCCAGTCCGCGTTAACCTTGGCATAGGTCTTTTGCCGGTTTTCGTTGACGTCCTGGATGATCCTGGTGCACTCGGCCATGCTCTTCACAGCCTGGTTGAGACGATCCCTGAAAACCTTGTCATTGACCTTCCAGGAGCACCAGGATTCCAGCAGTTCCGGCAAGCTGGCAGGGAAAGTCTCCTGTGGCGCGGAGACGCTGGAGGCATACAGCATCCACGATTGGAAGTCGATGGGGGCGGTGATGATCAGGCTGATGGATTCGTACCGTTTGGTCTCTTTGCCTTCGCCGCGATCGAAGGTGTAGTGGATGAATGAGGCCTTGCCCGAGGGAAAGGGGGTTTCGGATTGCTCGATGATCTTCACCAACTGAATAGGGGGTTGCCCGGCCTGTTGGATAACCCGACTGAGTTGCGGGAAGATCGTAATCAGCGCCGTTTTGGGATCGCTGTAGGCGGCGACAAAGGGAAGCCGCTGGCCGAAAGCGCCGGCAGCCTGCGGAAGCACCACAGGGAGCGCGGCACCCAACGAGAGACATTCGCCATTGGGACCTTCCGCATCAACCGCACCCTGGTTGGCTGCGGTGACGCGATAGCCTTGGGGCAATCGCATGGTGCCGCTGCCGTCGGGGAAACGGGCATTCTGCCAGGTGATTTCACGGGCCGGGGCTCGGGTCTGGCTGGCCATTTCCGGGACGTCTTCACCGAGGATCTTCAGCAGATCGGGGAGCGAACGACCCAACTCGGCCGGCTTGTCGTAGGCAATGCCAGCGCATCCGCCGGCTTTGGGATCGATGCGAAGGGTCATCAAGCCGCGAACGGGGGAGCCATTGAGCTTGGTTTCGAAGGAGGCCTCGGCCTGGCGATCCTCCTTATCCACCATGGCATTGAGAATCCGTGGCTGGTCGTCGAATCGCGAGGCCATCGTCTTAAGTGTCCCACCCAGCAACGCCTTGGCGGATTGGGCGTCCTTGTCTCGATAAACCAGAAGGCCGCCGCCGGTCTTGCCGGTGTCGTAGACTTCGAGGGGGCAAGCTGCTGTCTTGCAGTCCGAGGCCGGAGTATTGGATTTCGGTGGCTCGCCGCCGGATACGGGGGGAGCCGCGTTTTGCGGATAGCCATTGGTCACTGCTTTGGTGGCCAGCGGATTGGCGGTGCGTTTCTTCAGGGTATAGGCGGCACCATCGGTTTTGAAGGTGAGGGTGGAGCCGTCCAGGGAGGCGGTGAAGGCGTATTCCTCGCCAGCACTGGTGAAGGTGCCTTTGAGCAGGTTGCCGGAGGTTTCGGCTTTGAAGGGGAAGGATTGCTCGGCGAGGCGGATGGTGCCGGTGCATTGGGCGCCATCGGCAGCGATCTGAAGGGTCAGCTGGTCATTGCTGTAAGTGCCGGCCAGTCGCGACGGTGGGGCGGCGCAAACGGCCGTACCTAAAACCAAGCCTGCCGCACTTGCTACGAGGGTCCGATAACGCATTTGCTCTCCTGTGCAAAGGCCAAATCGTGTGGCAACAATGCATTGGATCGGCGTGGGGGTGTGGCAGAATCAGGATGGACGGGGGCGGGCGGGAGTCGGACACGCGGAGAGGCGTGGCACAAACGGTGCCGGCGGTACGGGTGAAATAGATTGACGAATGCGAGGCAAAGGGAGAAAGTGCGGATCGACCGAGAGGAAATAGAAAGACTCTTTACGGAAGGGCAACGGTCAACATATCCCGGCCCTCTCCCGGTGAGGCCGGGAGAGGGCGGAGCGTTGGCTGCGAAGCGATCAGACCTGCATGATTTCCTGCTTCTTCCGTTCGACCAGCTCATCGACGGTCGCTTCGTATTTCTTGGTCAGCTCCTGGACCTGATCCTTGCCCGAGGTGGCATCGTCTTCGGTGATGACGCTGCCTTTTTCTTCGGTTTCGATGGTTTTATTGGCATCGCGGCGGGAGCTGCGGATGGAGATCTTGGCTTGCTCGGCCAGTTGCTTGCATTGGCCGGCGAGCTGCAGGCGGCGCTCCTGGGAGAGGGCGGGGAGAGTCAGCCGGATCTGCTTGCCGTCGCTATGCGGAGTCAGGCCGATGTTGGAGTCGCTGATGGCACGCTCGATGGCCTTGATGTCCTGTGCGCTGAAGGGCTTGATGAGCAGTTGCGTGGCCTCTGGGACACTGATGGCGGCGATCGACCGGAGATCGGTCGGGGAACCATAGTAGTCCACCTTGAGGTGTTCGACCAACGCCGGGGAAGCACGCCCTGTGCGGATGCCGCGCAGTTCGACTTTCAGGTGCTCGGTCGCTTTTTCCATTTGCTCTTCGCAGTCCAGTAGAATGTCATCCAGTGGCATAGGGGCCTCTTCTCGAGTATGGGTCGCGGGTGTCTCTATAGCAGTCCTTTACTTTGGCACAATCTGGGTACCGACGCTTTCGCCGGTGACCACCCGCATGATATTGCCTTTCTTCTTCAAATTGAACACCACGAGCGGCAGCTTTCGTTCCATGAGCAGGGTAATGGCAGTCAGATCCATGACCCGGAGCTTGTCGCGGAGGACTTGCTCGTAATTGATATGGTCGAAGAGCTTGGCTGTTGGGTCTTTTTTCGGGTCCGCGGAGTAGATGCCATCGACCTTGGTCGCTTTGAGGACGACATCGGCCTGGATTTCCGTGGCGCGGAGGGCGGCACAGGTGTCGGTGGTGAAGAAGGGATTGCCGGTGCCGGCGGCGAGGACGATGGCCCGGCCTTTTTCGAGGTGCCGAATGGCGCGGCGGCGAATGAAGGGCTCACAAACGCTCTGCACACTGATGGCGGAGAGGACCCGGGTGGGCTGGCCCAACTTTTCCATGGTCTCCTGGAGGGCCAGGGCGTTGATCACGGTGGCAAGCATCCCCATGTAGTCGGCGGTGGCACGCGGGATGGGGCCGTTGCCGGAAAGAGTCTCGCCACGGATGAAGTTGCCGCCGCCAACGACGACGGCCAGTTCAACCCCCAGTTTGCCAACGTCGGCACATTGCTGGGCGATATTCTCCAGTTCCCCCGTCTCCAAGCCGAAGCCCTGTTCGCCGCCAAGGACTTCGCCGCTGATTTTCAATAACACGCGCTTGTACTTCAGGTCGGGCATATGCCCGGATTATAGCGATGTAGGTGGGAAACGGAACTTACAGATAGGGATCGGGACTGCCGGAGGAGGCTCACCTTGGAGAAACCCGAATGACTAAGCCCCAATGTCTAAAGAATGACGAATGACTAAACCCGAATGACGAATGGGGTGTTCGTTTAGGGTAACACTCCCATCTAACCAAGAATCCCCTTCGTCATTCGTCATTAGGGCTTCTTTAGACATTCGGGCTTAGTCATTAGGGCTTTTCCCCGGCTATTGGTGACGCGGCGGCGGTTAGCCGATAATCTGGGTAGGATGAACGTCGCATTGATTGGCTATCGGGGCTGCGGGAAGACGACGATCGGGCTTAAGCTGGCCGATCGGTTGTGGCAGAAGTTCATTGATGTAGACGATCGCATCGTCGCCAAGGCCGGGAAGAGTATCAAGGAAATCTTCGAGCAGGACGGGGAGACGCGTTTTCGGGACCTGGAGACGGAAGTTCTGCAGGAGATCGTGCAGTTACAGGACCATGTGGTGGGGCTGGGGGGTGGCACGCTGATCCGCGAGGAAAATCGGAAGCTGCTGCGCGCCTGGGCGGATAAGGTGATCTACCTGAAATGCGATGCGAAGATTCTGCTGCAGCGAATCCAGGGAGATCCGCGGTCGGCGGCGATGCGGCCGAATCTGACGAATCTGGGTGGGGGGATCGCAGAGATCGAAGCCAAACTGGCCGAACGCGAGCCGGTCTATCGCGAAGTGAAGCATGTAGAGCTCGATGTAAGCAACCTCAGTGTCGATGAAGCGGCGACGTATATTGGGAGAATGTTGTAGGGGATGGAGGAACCTGAATGGCGGAATCCGAATGAATGACCAGTGAATGTCCAATGCCCAAAGCCCCAATTACAAACAGACCACCTGCAAAGGACAAAGAACAAGGGACAAAGGACTGCTTTGGTCATTCCCATCTCTGGTCATTCGGATTTGCTCATGGGTCAATTCCCCTGATGGGGGCATGTTGAGAGGATGATGGCTTGTTGACGATTCACCTGGCGTTTTCGGTACTCCTGTTCGCCCTGGGGGCGTCGTTGGGTAGCTTCCTGAATGTGGTGGTGTGGCGGCTGCCGCGATTCGGGCTGGGGTCCTTGGCGACGCCGCCATCGCATTGCCCGAAATGCCAGCATCGGCTGGCATGGAAGGACAATATTCCCGTCTTCGGGTGGATCTTTCTCAGAGGCAAGTGCCGGTATTGCCACGAGCCGATTTCGATCCGGTATCCGGTGGTGGAGTTCGTGACGGCGGCGTTGTTTGTCTTCTACTACTGGATGTTCTTCTATCTGCATGTGTCGCCGTGCGCGCCGCAGGGGCAGATGGTTCAGGATGCACTCTTCAACCAGATGAGGCTTGAGCCGCGGCTGATGACGACAATCCTGGCGGATTGGCCGTATTACGCCTTGTACATGTTCTTGATCTGGTCGCTGCTGACGGTCAGCCTGATCGATGCCGAGCTGTTTGAAATTCCACTGATATTGACGTGGACGATGGCGGGCGTGGGGCTTGCCGTACATGCGATTATTGACTATCCGACCCGCCCCGGGGCGGTGAATCTAACCGATCCGACGGGGATCTCGGCGGCCTTGGCGGCGGGCGGAGGAGTGGGGCTCCTGGTCAGCATGGTTTTATTTCACAGGGGGATCCTGGCCGAGTCGTTTTCGCGGGGCGAGCCAGGCTTGGAGATTGATGAGGCGGCTTACCAGGCGGAACTGGAACGAGCGAAATTAGAGCATCGAGAGGCACCTTCGCGGCCGCCAACGTATACCCAGGCGGAAATCCGGGCCGAGATTTACAAAGAGATGATGTTCCTGCTGCCACCATTGCTGGGGTCGCTGGCGTGGGTGATCCTGACGCAGAAGGTTCCGGGGTTGCGGGAAGCGTGGCGAGGAGTGCTGCAATATCACTGGGTGACGGGACTGCTCGGGGCGGTGCTCGGGGCCCTGGTAGGGGGGCTGGTCGTCTGGCTGGCGCGAATTCTGGGAACGCTGGCGTTCGGCCGGGTAGCGATGGGGTTGGGGGATGTGCATCTGATGTTTGGGGTGGGAGCGATTGTCGGGGCCGGACCGGCGGTGATCGCCTTCTTCCTGGCCCCCTTCATGGGGATCCTGGTTGGGCTATGGATGCTGTTGAGTCGCAAACGCCATGAGTTGCCCTATGGGCCTTATCTGTCTTTGGCGACGGCCCTGGTCGTGTTATTCTATTGTCCGATAGCGGAATACCTGCGGCCGGGTATGCAAGGACTCGGACAGGTGCTCCGTAGCGTGTTTGGCGCTGCCTAAGCCCTTTGGGGCCGGCAAACGCTGAATCCAAACTCACTCCAAAGGAATCCCATGGCGGATCTCTGGCTCAAGATCAAACTCTGGACGAAAGTTGGGCTCCTTGGGCTGGTGTTCCTGTTCCTGGTGATCCTGCTCAACCGCAACTGGAATGTCGAGGTCTCTCCTTATCTCGATCTGGTCTTCCGTAAGTACGAGAAGCCCAGTTTCCTTCGGGTGGCTCTGATCATCAGCGTCCTGAGCATTTTCGGGTGGTGGCTGATCATCACGGGCTTCAGAACGCTTCGCCAGTTCCGCCAAGCCCGCGAACGAGGACGCACAGAACGGCTGGAACGCGAAGTGGCGGAGATGAAAGCCAAGGCTGCCAAATTGCAGACCCGGGCAGAGACGCCGCCCCCGGAGCAGACGGAAAAGACGGAGTGAGGGAGCCCCAAGCCGGACTGTAGCGCAGCGCAAGTCCGGATCTTTCGTATGCTCCGGCCCGGCGTGGGCAAGACACCCACCAAAACGCAGGTACGCGAACAGATGGGTTGGGGTGCGGTCTTCTTGACGGCTGCTTGATTTGACTTAGCATTTGGGCATTCCCACGAATTGGGCGCTATACAAGGAGTTGATATGTCCGGGTTGCGGATGGGCTCATGGGTTGCAGTTTTGGGTTGCTTCGTAATGGTTGGTTGCGCGAGCAAGGGTCCTGATGAACTGTCGCAGTTGCGGCAGCAGAATCAGCAATTGCAGGCTCGCCTCACGGATGCGGAGGGGAAGCTGAAGGCGGCGCCGGATGCGACCCAGCTCCAGGCCTTGCAGAACGAAATCGCCCAGCGTGAGGCGCGGATTAAAGAATTGGAATCGCAATTACAGAAGGGCGATGCCACCACCGGGGATGATCCGCAATTGGCGGGGATCAAAGCGACGTATGACCGGAAGAAGGGCGAACTCACGGTGCAGCTGCCAGGCGATGTGCTCTTTACTCCGGGCAGCGCCGATTTGAAGTCCACGGCCAAAACGACGTTGGATAAGATCGTCCGGGCGATCAAGAAAGATTACGGCGACAAGAAGGTTCGCGTTGAGGGCCATACCGACCCCGATCCGATTCGGCTGACGAGCAAGCAGTGGACCGATAACTTGGATCTGTCGCTGAACCGGGCGGCGGCAGTGACACGCTACCTGCAGAAGCAGGGGCTGGATAAGAAGCTGATCGCGACGGTGGGATATGGCGAGAACCATCCCAAGGCCTCCAAGGCCGCCAGCCGCCGCGTCGAAATCGTGGTTGTGGTCGGATAAGATCAGTGCTGAACCTTGAGGGCTGAGCGCTGAGTTGGAACAAAACTCAGCGCTCAGTACTCAAAAGTTCTTTCAAAACCGTACTTAGGGTGCCACTGGCGGACAAGCCGCCAGTGTTTTGTTTCGGGAGACTCGCACAGACGCCGGTTTCGTTTCTCAGCACTCAACACTCAGCACTATGCCTATGCCTATGTCGATCGCGATCCTTGATTACGGAATGGCCAACCTTCGGTCGGTGCAGAAAGCGATCGAAGAAGTTGGCTGCAGCGCACAGATCATCTCAACGGCTGACCAGATCGAGCGGGCGGACCGATTGATCCTGCCGGGCGTTGGGGCGTTTCAGGACGCCGTGGCGACCATCCGGCAGAAGGGATTCGCCGAGCCGATCCTTCGGCATATTGAGAAGGAAAAACCATTCCTTGGTATCTGCCTCGGTTTGCAGATGCTCTTTGATGTGGGATATGAGGATGGCGAGCACCAGGGCCTGGGCGTGGTGCATGGCAAGTGCGTGCGGTTTGAGGTGGACAAGACACAGGGACTGAAGGTGCCGCACATGGGCTGGAATCAGTTGCAGTTCCAGAAGCCTTCGCCCTTGCTGCGTGACCTGGCCGATGGGTGCAGTGTGTATTTCGTACACGGCTACCATGTGGTGCCGGACGATGCGAGTGTAATCGCGACGACGACAGAGTACGGCGGCCCCTTCGTCAGCAGCATCTGCCGGGGCAACCTGATGGCCACGCAGTTCCACCCGGAAAAGAGCCAGAAGGTCGGCCTCAAAATGCTGGAGAATTTCGCCAGAATGTGACGGGAAAGGCACGCAGTGGGGATCAGGGTGGGAGAGAATTGAGCCCTGTAGGGTCCGCTTTGGCGGACCGGTTATTCTCAGCACTCAGTACTCAGCACTCAGCACTTCGCCCTCTACAACTCCAGAACCGTTGATCCCACGCGGTCGCTGCGGAGGATAAAGACGCGAACGCGGGAGCCGTCGCGGAGGCTTTGCAGGAGCGAGCCGAGGTCGTCCAGGGAAGAGACCGGGAATCGGCCGGCCTGGATGAGCACGTCGCCGGGCTTGAGCCCGGCGCGGGCGGCGGGGGTGTCGCGGAGGACTTCGGCGATGAACAACCCCTCTTCCGTCTGAAGCTGGTATTTCTCCGCCAGCATGGGCGTGACTTCCTGCACGGTGATGCCGAGGCGACGCTTCGCATCGACAACCGTTTCCGGCAGGGGGACGGGCTTGGCGACGAAGCTCTCAGCCGGGCCCTGAGCATATTCGATTTGCACTTTCCCATTCTGCTTGACCTGCAGCAGCATCGCATACGCATCGATGATGTCCTTCGGACGATGGCCATTGATGCCGACGACGGGGAATTTGTTGTCGGAGCGGAGAATGTTGACCTGCACGTTGGCGGGGGGCGTCAGCCGCCGCTGTTCGCGGAGTCTCACCGGGATTTCAAGGCGGTGGACATTCGCGGGATTCATCAATTCGGGAATCAGGTCGCGCAGGCGGTTGACCTGGATGGCAAAGCCGATGTTCTGGGCGTCGCCGCGGATGGCGGTGTTGATCCCAATCACCTGCCCGTACGCATTGAGCAGCGGGCCCCCGGAGTTGCCGGGGTTGATCGCGGCATCCGTCTGGACCAGGTCGGTGAGCATGACCCGCTCACGCTGGTCCTTCAGATCGCGGTGAATGGCCGAGACGATGCCGGTGCTCACGCTGTGGCTATAGCCGAGGGGATTGCCCACGGCGATGACGGGCTCGCCAATCATCAGATCGCTGGAATCGCCCAGCTCGATAATGGGGAAGGGTCGCGGCGCACCGCCTCGCCCGGTCTTGGACGGGGCGATCTTGAGAATGGCCAGGTCCGCCTCCGCGTCGCTGCTGATCAGGTCCGCCGGCAGCTTTCGCCCATCGGTCAATTCAACCTGGATCTGCCGGGCCCGGTCGATGACGTGGTGATTGGTGACGACGTAGCCATCGGGATGGACGATGAACCCGCTGCCCAGCGAGCTGGCCGGGACATCGACGGTTTCGCCGGAATCGAAGAACTGCCAGAAGGGATCGGTATCCCCAAAGGGGCTGACACGCTGGCGGACCGTCTTGGTCGCCGAGATATTGACGACCGCGTCCTTGGTCTTGCGAACCACTTCCACGGTCACGGTCCGCCGGAGATTAATCTCGCGATCCCCGCTCGGTTCGCGCCGAGCTTCGCCAGCCAGCGCCAGGGAAGAGCAGAGCAAGGCCGAGATGAGAAAAACCGTGATCCAGCAGGGTCTATTCATCTGATACCTCTCGATCGTAAACTCCCCTGAAAAATAGCAGCGTGTGCCTCCTCGTCAATAAGACAGACAAATGCGGGTTAGGTCAGTTAACGACGGCGTGGAAATGGATTACCGATGGGACCGGATTGCCAAGCCGTCTCACACCCCCCACGCCGGGTTCGGAGCCACGCGACGACCCGGATCCCCCATCCGGTTGTGACGCCATTCTAAAGAACGAACCGCCAAGACCACCAAAGTTCGCCAAGCTCCGACCAGAGCTTCACGCTTTTGGCGGCCTTATCAGCGAATTGGGCTCCGCTTGAGGGAATCGAGGATGCGATAAGCCAAAACCGTTCTCGTCCCGGTATCCTTGCCAGCAAAATCATCGTGGTGGACGATATGCCTTGCCGTCCATGCCAACGTATCGCGCATCTGGCACACCCCACTCCCATGGCGCGGGATAAAGATATCGGAAACTGCCCCACTGATACTCAAACTGCACTGGCTCCGCTTGGCCCGTCGGAGTGTATTCGCCTATTGCGTAGAATGGTCCGCCGCTCCAGGTCCAGAAGCCCTTTGCGCCGTTGATTCGAACGTGAGTTCCCGCCGGGAGGGTGGCAATCACGTTTCCATGGGCCGGCGGCGCGTATTCGAAATCGCCTTTGTCGAGCAGAACATAGCGGCAACACCAGCCATTTCCATCCCAATCGTTGCTCGTCACTTTCCACAACTGGCAGTCGCTGAGCAATTCGACCGTCTTGCCAACACTATCCGAGAATGGCGGCTGGTTCGACAGATCATGGACGCAACCACAGGCCATCAGACCCATGCACAGGCACAGTGTGTTCGTCCAGTAACGCGACCACCGGCAGTGTATGGTATTGGTCATGTTGGCCCTATCCTCCTTCCCATCGCATGTCCGCTCGGCGTTGGCGCATTCATCATACACCCGATCTTGGTGCTCCTGGCCCTTGGTTTTTCTGTCTGAAGGAGGCGGGAGTCATTTTTGACTTGGCACGGAGTGCAAATAGAATCGCCAAGTTCGCCAAGGTTCGCCAGGACCGCCAAGCTGGCAGGATCACGGGGTACTTGGTGGCTGAGGGTTGAGGACGTGCCACTGAAGACACAGAGCATAGAGTGAAGCCCAGATCACTTCTCTGTGTCCTCTGTGGCTCACTTGCTTTTATTCTTTGCGCTCTTGGCGGTTCCGCATTTCCCAGAAGAACGCCCCCGGGGGGTGGGCGGCGGGGGGTGGGGGGGGGGCGGGGGGGGGGGGGGGGG
>JBLNDH010000453.1:0-2965 GCA_050261455.1 Bacillota bacterium | reverse complement strand
TACTCCACCGACCGCACTTCCCGGATCAGCGTCACCTTGATCTCGCCAGGGTACTGCAGGCTGTCTTCGACCTTCTTGGCGATGTCCCGGGCGATCTTGGCCGACTCGGCGTCGTCCACTTGCTTGGCATCCACAATCACCCGCACCTCGCGGCCGGCCTGGATGGCATAGGCCTGACGAACGCCTTGGAATCCCTTGGCCAATTCCTCCAACTCTTGCAGCCGCTTGATGTACCGTTCCAAACTCTCGCGGCGAGCGCCCGGCCGCGACGCGCTGATCGCATCCGCGGCCTGCACGATCGGCGTGTACGGCGTCGTCGCCGGCACGTCGCCATGGTGCGCCAAAGCGGCGTTGAGCACGGCTTCGGGCTCGTTAAATCGGCGAAGGAATTCCATACCGATCTGCGGGTGCCCACCTTCCTGCTCGTGGTCCATCGCCTTGCCAATGTCATGGAACAACCCCGCCCGACGGGCCAGGTTGCCATCCAGACCCAGCTCATTGGCAATGACCTGCGACAGGTACGCCACCTCGATCGAGTGCCGCAGCACGTTCTGGCCATAACTCGTGCGGTACCCGAGACGTCCCAGCATGGGGATAATCGCCTTGGGGACGTTGGGGAGATTGGTCTCCTGCACAGCCTCGCGGCCGATCCGAACCAGCTCCTCCTCCATCTCCTTGCTGGTTTGCGCGACCAGCTCTTCGATGCGAGCCGGATGGATTCGCCCATCTGTCACCAGCTTCTCCAAGGCAATACGAGCGACCTCGCGGCGGACCGGATCGAAGCAGCTGACCACCACCACGCCAGGGGTATCGTCAATGATCACATCCACACCCGTGGCCTTCTCGAAGCTGCGGATGTTGCGACCCTCGCGGCCGATGACTCGACCCTTCATATCGTCGCTGGGAATCGCAACCGTGCTGACCGTGTGATCGGAAGTCTGCTCGGCGGCATACCGCTGGATGGCCTGGAGAATGATCTGCCGGCTCTTCTCCTTGGCTTCCTCCTGGGCCTGATCCATCACACGCTGGATCAGCTGCCCGGCATCACGCCGGCTCTCTTCCTCGATGCGTTTGAGCAGCAGTTCCTTGGCGGCTTCGGGGGTCAGGCCGGTGATCTGGAGCAGCTTCTGCCGCTGTTCCTCGATTGCTTGATCCAGCTGCTTCTCCTTGGCGGCCAAGCGGTTATCACGCTGGGTGAGCTTGTTCTCCAAGGCCTCCAGGTTCTTTTCCTTGACCGACAGGGTATCGAGCTTGCGATCGAGCGTGTCCTCACGCTTGATGAGACGCTGCTCCTGTTCCTTCAAGGACTTACGCTCCGCCTCGGCCTCCTTCTCGAAAGCTTCCTTGAGACGCAGTCGTTCCTTCTGGGCGGTCAATTCGAGCTCTTTGGCCTTGTTCTCACCTTCCTTACGAGCATTCTCGCGGATCTGCTCGGCTTGTAAGTTGGCATTTTGGAGGATGTTACGACCGACGGCAATCAGCAGACCATAGGTGCCGCCCGCACCGATGGCGATGCCGATGAGTGCCCATACAAATTCAGGCATAGCGGCTTCCCCTATCTATGAAATGCGGAGCAAATGGGGAAGGCACTGAGGAGCGTGGGCCGCCTGTGGCACAGAATGAAAACAATCATGCCAACGGGAAAGGATCCCGGAGGCTCAGAGTGTTCAATCCAAAGCGCCAAGAAGGGGGTGCCCGAGCAGGCGTGGATGCCAGGAGCCCGGCCAAAGGCCGGCCAATCATGCTGGGCCAAGCTGCAAAGCAAAGCTGCGTCTGCACCTGAAGCCCGGAAAGAGGCGAAACAATTCGTGCCGCCAATTCCAAGACCAACAGAAACAAGCCTGCTGCGATCAGCAGGGTTCCGCCAGCCAGCACGACTTGTACTCCGAAGTAGACCACGTTCAGTTTCAAGCCCCGCGCCGAGCAAAAAGATGCTCAAAGGCGGGAATCACGTCCAAAGGCCTGTCCAAACGCGCCGGCTCTCCGCTAGCCGCCGGCGCCCTAAACAGCGCGAGCGTTAAACTCGCACCAGACCAACACATCTTTGACTTATACTATGTCGGCATGGCGGGGTTTGCAACAATTCGGACTAAATCATAATTGTTAGTCCGATAATACAGTGGGGCCTGTTTGGCAGTTCCCATAAGACGGCTGCCTGATAGCCTGCCAGGCAGGCTAAGCCCAAGTGGGGGGAGCGGTTTTTGGGTATACAGGGGACATTGGAAATGCGAGAATGAAGAGCTTGGCTGGCTGAATGCATTGCTGGAGTGGGTGCCGGATCGGACCTGTAACAGCATGTTGCCATGGTGAAAAAGATGCGGCAGAGCCCGTCGGGAACGCAACGGTAGCAAAATAAGACAGTTGCTGCTGTTCTTGCGTTGGTGAGCGGCATTCCAATTGCTTTTTCGTTGTGTGGCATTGTGACCAGCGTTAAGCTGCGCGAAATTGCGGACAAGGGAGTCCCATATTATGAGCCATCGAATACTAGAGGCGGAGTGGCTGGCACCGGAGGTGCGGCGGTTGGTGGTGGAAGCACCCCATGTGGTCAGGCATTGTGGGCCGGGTCAGTTCGTGATCGTACGGGCGACCGCAGACGGGGAGCGGATTCCGCTGACAATTGCGCATGCGGATCGCGAAGCCAAGACGATCACGCTGATTATTCAAGCAGTGGGGGTGACGACCCGCCGGCTGTGCGCGATGGAGGTGGGGCAAGAGGTTTCGGATGTGGCGGGGCCGCTGGGGAAGACAACGGACATCGAGTATGTAGGGCACGCGGTGATCGTGGGTGGCGGCGTAGGGACGGCCGTCATCTATCCGCAGGCGGCTGCGCTGAAGGCCAAGGGAAATCGGGTCTCGGCGATCATGGGAGGGCGGAGCAAGCCGTATGTGATCCTGGAGAAGGAGTTGGGCGCGATCTGCGATGCGGTTTACCCGTGTACGGATGACGGGAGCTATGGGTTCAAGG
>JBLNDH010000452.1:0-3142 GCA_050261455.1 Bacillota bacterium | reverse complement strand
ATCGGGATCCCACGGGGAGAGGAGCAACACGTCGACCTTCCTTTGGAGCAGGTCCTCGATCTGCGACAACTGTTTGTTGGGGTCGGTACGCGCATCGAGCACGATCACATCGACGCCGACTTCCTTGGCCCTGGACTTGATGCCGTCGGCCACGGTCACCCAGTACTGATTACCCAGATCCTGCACTGAATAGCCCAGTACGATCTTCTTTGCGCTACTACCAGCCGCAGCGATTACCACGGTGAGTACCACGACAAGAAACAACGCTAGCCTCTTCATTGGATCACCCTCCGTGTGTTCTTTGATCTCCCGACCACTCTACTACGTTCCGAACACCATGCCGATGCTTGCCCGTCCCACCACCCTTCACCGAGGCCACGGCCTCAGTTGTACTCGCCTTTCCCTTTGGTGCGCTGGTCCACCAAGACGGCGACGATGATTACTGACCCCAAGACCACATTCTGCCAGAAGGGATCGATGTTGATCAGGTTCAGGCCGTTGCGAATAACCCCCATGATCAGCGCGCCGATGAAAGTGCCACTGATGCTGCCGGTGCCGCCCGCCAAGCTGGTCCCGCCGATAACCACTGCGGCGATGGCATCCATCTCGTAACCCTGCCCGGCCAAAGGATGGCCGGAATTGATACGGCCGACGAACAGGAGGGCGGCGAAGCCGGCCAGAAGCCCGCTGATCGCGTAGGCGGTTGTCTTGACCAATCTGGTGTTGATCCCTGAAAGCCGGGTGGCCCGCTCGTTACTGCCCAGAGCCATGAGATAACGGCCCAATGGGGTATGGCCCAGAATGTAACCGCCGATCAATGCCACGAGAACAGCCTCGATCACCGGTACGGGAATCGGCCCCAGGTAGCCGGCTCCGAAGAACCGGAATTGGTCGGAAAAATTGCTGATCGGCGAACCCTTCGTGATGACGAAGGCCAGTCCGCGGCCGATAGCCATGATGCCCAGTGTGGCGCAGAATGGAGGCATTCTCCCGATGGAGATCAGGAGGCCGTTAGCCAAGCCCAGCCCCGTACCAACACTCAGGCTGACCAAGATGCCCAGCAAGGTCGAGTCGGTTGCACGCATGGTCAACGCGGTTAGGACGGCGGATAACCCCAGAATCGAGCCAACCGAAAGGTCGATCCCCGCGGTGAGGATGACGAAGGTGGAGCCGATGGCCAGGATCGCCACGACTGCCACCTGGAGGACGATATTCATCAGGTTGTCGATTGTCAGGAAAACCGGGGACAGGAACGAGGTTACCACGCAGAGGATAACCAGTCCCAGCAGTGGGCCCACCTGGCGCGGCAACCTGTGTGCAATCCTACCGGTCTTCTTGTCCGCCATGACTTGAGGCAATTCAGTTCCCTCCTGTAGCCGCGTGCATGATTTTTTCCGCGGTCGCTTCCCGTTGACTGAACTCAGCCTGCAACCTACCCTGGCACATTACGAGGATCCGGTCCGACATCGCCAGCACTTCCGGCAACTCCGAGGAGATCATGAGGATGGCCACTCCCCGCTGGGCTAACGCGCACATCAAGCGGTAGATCTCCGCTTTGGCGCCTACGTCTATGCCCCGGGTGGGTTCGTCGAAGATAATTACCTTCGGCTGGCCTTGCATCCACTTACCCAGGGCGACCTTTTGCTGGTTGCCGCCGCTAAGGTTGGCCACCAGTTGCTCGATCCCGGGGGTACGAATGTTCAGGCTACGAATGCATTCCTCCGCGGCCTGGCGTTCCATCTGTCGATCGATTCTGCCGTGACGGGTGAACTTCTGCAGGTTGGCGAGGGAGATGTTAGCCCGGACTGACATCCCGATGTGTAAACCCTGTTCGCTTCGGTCTTCGGGGATTAGGGCCAGTCCGGCTTGAACAGCCTGCTCTGGCAGGCGAAAGTCGACCTCCGTGCCGTCCAGGATCACCACTCCGCCATCCCGCCGTTTTTCACCGAAGATGAGTTGGGCCAACTCGGTTCGCCCGGATCCAACTAGGCCGGTGAGGCCGACAATCTCCCCACTGCGCAAGGTCAAGCTCACATCGCGCACGTGACGCCCCCAGGTCAGATTCCGCACCTCCAGCACGGGTTGGCCGATCTCGGCTGGCTCCTTGGGGAAGAGTGACTCCACCTTGCGTCCGACCATCATCTGAACCAGGAGGTCCCGGTCTATCTCCGCGACATTGACCGTGCCGATGTACTGGCCGTCTCTCAAGACGGTAGCTCTGCTGGCCAGTTCGAACACTTCTTCCAGATGATGGCTGATAAAGATGATACCGACGCCCTTCTCCTGGAGCTGCCGCACGACCCGGAACAAACCCTTGATCTCACCCGTGCTCAAGGCTGACGTCGGCTCGTCCATGACGAGGATCTTTGAGTTGAGGGTAAGAGCCTTGGCAATCGCTACCAATTGCCGGCCCCCCACGGTCAGTTCGCCCAAGGTGCGGCGGGGATCAATGGGCACGTCCAATTCAGCCAGCGCTTCTCCCGCCCGGCGAAAGAGGGTCCGCCAATCGATCCTGCGCGTCCGGGCGCAAAGCGGAAAACGGCCCAGGTAGATGTTCTCCGCAACAGTCAGCGCGTTGACCAGGTTGAGATCCTGGTAGATGATGCTAATCCCTAACTGCCGTGCGTGCCAGGGGCCGGCGATCTCGACCTCCCTGCCGTCTATGAAGATCTGACCTTTGTCTTTCTGGTAAGCCCCGGAGAGCACTTTCATTAGGGTACTCTTGCCGGCGCCGTTCTCTCCCACAAGGGCATGGACTTCGCCCGCCTCGACGGACAGATTGACGCCAGAAAGTGCTACTACTCCTGGGAACCGCTTCATAATGTTACGCATCTCTATTAGTGGCGGCTTTGGCATAAACACTGACCCCCCGCTTGTGAAATCGCTTCCACATTCCTATGCGCGATTGCAAGTATTGGGGCGGATCGATTAGTCCCTAATCAGCCCGGCCTCCTTGGGCTCTGCCAGGCGCGGGACGAGTGGAACGCCTGATCACAAGCTGGGGCACCATTTCTACCCGCCGTTGCGCCAGGTGGTCTCCATTGGCTTCCGCCAGCAACATTTCCATCCCTTGCGCCGTCATGGCATCAATGGGTTGAGATACGGTGGTGAGGGGCGGACCGAGGTAACTTGCCATTTCGAT
>JBLNDH010000451.1:0-6803 GCA_050261455.1 Bacillota bacterium | reverse complement strand
GGAACCTCACCCTCCCTGAAGTTTCGCCCTCGCGGGGTTTCGCTTTTCATGAGGCTCGGCGATCGCCGAGCCGACTGGTGAATTTGATAATTGCCCCGGCGGGGAACGCTCCTATAATCGGGAACTGGTACGAAGGAGGCCACGTTATGGCACATGTGATTGCCCAACCGTGCATCGGCACGAAAGATACCGCTTGTGTTGCGGTCTGCCCGGTCGATTGCATTCACCCGACCAAAGACGAAGCGAGTTTCGCGCAGGAAGAAATGCTCTATATCGATCCGGATACCTGTATCGATTGCGGCCTATGCGTGGATGAGTGCCCCGTGAAAGCCATTTTCCCGTTGGAAGATCTCCCGGCGGAATGGGCTGCGTTCATTGAGCGGAACGCGGCGTATTACAAGAAATAGCGGCGACGGGTGGGGAAAGCTCACCGTATCGGAGTGATCCAAGTCCCGGTTAGGCCGGGACTTTTTTGTTGTGTGGGTGGGGAGGGAAATCGGTCCGCTGAACACGGTTTTGTATGAAGGATCGTCCTGTTGAAGGCAGATGCATGGGCCGCAAGGGGCTCTGTCATTCCGTGCGCAGCGAGGAATCTCTGATGCAGAGATCCTTCGCTGCGCTCAGGATGACAAGCCGTTGGAGACATTTGAACCGCCCTTCATGCAAAAGGGTGTGAAGCGGGCCCTTGGGGAGGAGTCCTTCCCCCCGAGGCGGAAGACGGTATTCTGTTGGGGCGTTCCATGGCTGCCGGTGGCAGTCGGGCGGCCGAGTGCGGGCCTCAGACGTACCGGTGCAGTAAGAGGGAACGATCCTCTGTTGATGATCCAGAACTGGGGCTTTCTTGATTTCCCATCAAGGTTTCACTGTGCAAGAGAGTATTGCAATTGAATCATCGCCAAAGGACTTGGCGGTTTCGAAGGCAGGGCGGCATTTGGCGGCGTACTACGTAGTGGAGGGCTTGACCTCTGCCGCCGCCACACTACTGATCGTCGGTGTGTTCTTCTACACGGAGGACCAATTTGGCTGGGGGCTGCAGCAGAATTTTCTGCTGGCCACGGTGCAAGGGATGGTCTATGCGGTGGGCGCGCTGCTCGCGGCGGTGCTGACGCGACGATTCGGGCGTCGGCACACGTTGGTCGTCGCCTATCTGGCGATGGCGTTGGTGGCCGCTGGCGGATTGCTGACTCACTCGCGTACTCTGGTGACGGCAGCCCTGCTGGCTTATTCGTTCGTCGTTGCGATTACCTGGCCGGCGCTGGAGAGCCTGGTTTCCAGCAGCACCGACGATCCGCAGGTGATGTCGCGACGGCTGGGGATCTACAACCTGGTCTGGGCGGGCACCGCGGTTATGGCACTGGCGGTCAACGGCGCCATCATCCAGTATTACCCGCCGGGCGTGTTCCTGATTCCATTGATTGTTCATACGTTGTGTTCGGGGATCATCGGCTGGACGGCAGGCCAGTCAGCGGGGAACGCGGCCGAAGCCTCGCCAGCGGCGGCGGAGCATCCACTGGCCCCGGCAGCGACGCTGCTGGCCCAGCGCCGGCTGGCGCTGTGGCTGTCGCGATTGGCGCTGCCGGCGACGTACATGGTCATCTACAGCCTGGCCGCCTTGATGCCTCTGCTTCCCGCGATGGAGCATTTGAGCACCAGCACCAAGACGCTGGTGGGCAGCACGTGGATGGCAGGCCGCTGGATTGCGTTCTATGTGCTGGGGATCACCACGTATTGGCATTCCCGGCCTCGGCTCCTGTTGTGGGGGGCGTGTGCGATGCTGGTCGCCTTTTTGGGCACGATCATCCGGCCGAGTGATCTGTTGGGGACCGCGCAGATTTCGCCGGCCATCGATCTGGCGGCGATGATCGCATGGCAAGGCGTGCTGGGGGCGGCGTTGGGACTGATCTACGCAGGCAGCCTGTACTTTGGAATGGTCCTCAGCCAAGGCAGCACCGAGCATGGCGGATACCATGAGGCGCTGATCGGTCTGGGCTCGGTCCTGGGTCCGGGCGTGGGGGTGTTGGCGTTGTCCATGTCGCAGGGGAATATACGGGTGGGATTAGCCGGGGTAGCGGGGATCGTTGGGGCCAGCGTGCTGGCGGCGGGCATCGCGAGTATTCGGCTGAGGTCATCCGATTGAGGACGTTCCGCATCAGCGGCTTCGGTTGTTAGAATCCATCGAGCGGGTTGTGAATAATTCGAGGAAAGAATCATGAGGAACCTCGCTCGCACCTGTCGCCGGGTTTTCCTGCCAGTCATGATCCTTTTGGCGGTGGCCGCAAGTGGATGCATGCCGTCTGATCGCGCCGTCATCGACCAGGCCAAGCAATTCAATACAGGCATCGAGCCGGCCATCATCACCGATCCGCAACTGGCCGGATACATCCAGCAGGTGGGCGATCGCATTATTGATGCGGCTCGGCGCACACAGCAAGCGCAGGATCCAAACAGCCAGTGGATGTTCTCCAAGAACATGCAGTTTCACCTGGTGAACAGCAAGACGCTGAACGCGTTCACCACCGGCGGGGAGCATATGTACGTCTACAACGAGCTGTTCCAGCAGTGCCAGAGCGAAGATGAACTGGCGGCGGTAATGTCGCATGAATTTGCCCATGTCTATGGGCGGCATGTGGCCAAGGGGATGCGACGGCAATACATGACGCTGGGGGCTGCTGCGGCGGCGGGAGGGGCGGGATATTTGTATGGCGGCAAGGAGAAAGGCAGCGAATACGCGGGATTGGTGGCGGGAGGAATCATGGCGGCTGGGCAGTTCATCGGGATGAGCTATACCCGAGGCGACGAAGCCCAGGCGGACGAATTGGGTTTCCAGTTCTACACGCGTGCGGGGTGGGATCCCGATCGCTTCGGCGATTTCTTCCAACACATGGTCGACATGGGGTATGACAAGGGGCCAGAAATGCTCAGCGATCATCCATCGCTGACGAGCCGGGCGGATCTGGCAAAACAGCGCGCCGACGAGTTGCCCCCCGAAGCCAAGCGGTGGCGGCGAGCACCGGTGGCATCGGCCAGTGAGTTCAAGCGACTTCAGGCCCGGGCGAGGCAGGTGGCCAAGACCGTGCCGGACGATCGTTCATTGCAGCAGACGCAGGAATTGCTGGCAGCCATGCCGCGGAGTTGCCTGACGCCGGCGATTCATGAAGACCAGAAGAAGGCCGAGCAGGCGATCGCGAAGAAACTCGAGGCCGCTCAAGCCAAGAAGAATCCGCCGCAGACCAAGTGAGCGATGACAGAAGGTGTAGAACCCACGGATCGGCATCCGTGGGTTTCTTATTGCGCCGTGCGATCGATCTGGATTTCCCGTCGTGTTTTTCCGATCGTTCGCAGCGTAACCGTGATGCGATCGGTGGGCAGGAGGCTGGGGATGCGTTCGGCCCACTCGACGACCACAACGCCGCCCTGCTCGAGCAATTCGGCAAAGCCGATGGCCTCGAAATCCTCCGAGCCATGCACGCGGTAGGCATCCAGGTGATAGACCGCGAGTCGGCCGGTGTCATACATGTTCAGGAGGACGAAGGTGGGGCTGGAGACACTGCGGGGCTCGCCGCCGAGTCCGCGCACCAAGCCACGCACGAACTGGGTTTTGCCGGCCCCGAGATCGCCGTAAAGGGCAATGCACTCACCGCCGGCGAGGGTTTTGGCCAATTCCCCGGCGATGGTTTCTGTTTCAGCAACGCTATGCGACTGATGAATCACAGCGGAGATTGTATGGGAGAAACGCATCGGCGGGCAGAGCGCGGCCGGGTTAGAAAGTGCCGCCGCTGGACTGATCTCCGCCACCACCGGCGTCTCCTCCGCCGCCAAAATCGCCGCCTCCGCCTACATCGCCCCCGCCGCCCCAGTCGCCACCACCTCCACCGCCGCCATAATCGGGCCCACTTTGCGATTCACCGCCGAAGCTGCCGCCGGTTCCCTCAAAACCTTGGCCTTGGTCGGGTGGAAGGGGTTGTTCACCTGACTGACCCGCGGACGGGGGTGGAGCGCCGTAAGCCTGTGATCCGTGGCCGCCGCCGAACATCCGGTCATAGAGCCAGCCACCGGCGGCGCCACCCAATAACCCGCCCAGGATGCCACGTCCGAAACCGCCGCCACCTCCCGGAGGGTAGCCGCCGCCAGGGGGATAGCCGCCTCCTCCTCCAGGGGGGTAGCCGCCTGCCCCTGGGCCGCCACGGTACGGGGGCCCGCCAGGCCCCCCGTAGGCATAACCCTGGCTGGACCGACGTCGGAGCCAGGCAAATATCAGCACGATGCCGAGGATGATGAGGATCCACCACCCCCACCCTAGCCCGCCGCCGCGCGACTGGGGGGCATTCGGCGACTGGTACATGTATTGTGGCTTGCCGCCGCCTTGACCCAGGTTGGCCTGCATGCGCTGCCCAATGTAGTTAATGCCAGCCTGCAGCCCCTGGTCATATTGCTTGTTGCGGAAGGAATTGAGCATCGTGGAGGCCAGCTGATTGCGATCGGAGAGCGTGAAGGCTCGCTTGGCCGTCTCCGCGCCGACGCCTACATCGAGGTAACTCGGGTTGCGGTTGATCAGGATGTAGATTCCGTTAACGCCCAGCTGACGGGCTCGATTCCGCATCCAGTTGTTGAAGAACGCGGCCTTCTGCGAGGGGTCGTAGCTGCCGCGGAGATCCTGGGGAATCTCGGGAAACGCCTCGACCACGACGTCCCTGCCCGTCTGCTGGCGGATCTTTTCAATGGCTGTGTTGGCCTGTTGAACAGCCTGCTGCGAGAAAAGCCCGGCCTGATCCCGCACATCGCCCCAGGCGTTCAACGCCGGCAGCAGAATCAGCACAAGCAAGCCAAGAAGCAAACGGATGGGTTTATTGCAAGGGCAGTGTGGAGCCATGATGACACTCCTCCACTTTGTCCCAGCAAGTGATGTGCCCGGGCCTTGGGTCGAGCGATACGGATCCTCCGCGGCAATCCGCACTGTCTGCTAAAGCGAATGCTCCCAACCCTTCGCCGCCAGCGGCGTTACCTGTCCCTCAGCCTTCAACAAGATGGACCGATCTTCGGTGATGGTGCCGATGCGAGTGCCTAATGGCGGGCGATCCCGACTGGTGAAGAGCAGCTCATGATCCTCGCCATCATGCAACGCATGCTCCAGCGGCGTCTTGCCGCTGCGCTTGGCCAGTTCGATTGCGTCGCTGTGAATCGGCACCATCGATCCATCGATGACCGCCCCCACGTTGCTTTGCTGGCAGATGTGTCTTAAGTCGCGCGACAGTCCATCGCTGAGGTCGAGCATCGCTGTCACTAGGCCGCTCTGTCCGAGCGTCCGCCCTTCTGCAACTCGCGGCATAAAGGTCATATGCCGGCCGAGAATCGATCCGCCTAAGGGACCCGTCACATAGATTCCATCGCCCGCGTGCGCCCCGTGCCGGGTAATCGGCTCCACACCCGCCGACCGGCCCAGAATGCTGACGGTAATGACCAACTTCCCCGGCCAGGTTGCGGTGTCGCCGCCGACAATTTGGCAATCGAACCGGTCGGCCGCCTCGCGCAGCCCCAGATAGAGTTCCTTGGCATAGTCCAGGGTTGAGCCCCGTGGCAAGGCGACGGTCGCGACCGCCGCCGCGGGCAGACACGCCATGGCGGCGCAGTCGGAGAGGTTGCGGTTCATGACCTTTCGGCCGATGGATCGGGGATCGTGGACGGCTGAATCAAAGTGCACCCCATCAAGCACCTGATCCACGCCCACCAGCAGCAGCTGCTCCGCCGGCCATTTCAGCACCGCCAAGTCATCCCCCGCCGGCAGCGGCACCAACGCGCTGGGCCGCTGCTGGGTCAGAATCCATTTCACAAAGTCAAATTCGCCAGACATGGCAATACTGTAAGCCGGCGGCGGGTCCTGGCAAAGCTGGGGAGGGGATGGATCCACAAATCTGCACAAATCATTTCAGAGCGATTCCACCACCGATAGGGACGGATGGACACCGATGAGAGACCGTTCACGATATGGTCTTCATGTAGAAGCAGACTGAAGCAGATGCCATGATGCCGTAGAAGGAGGGAACGCTGACTACGTTCCCTCCTTCCATGTGAGAACCCTTGGGGATTCTCAGACAATCACTTCGGCTTCAATCACGGATCCTGCCACACATCATTCGAGTCTTTATTGAAGATGTCAGTGCCGGCGCCACCGATCAGCGTATCGATTTGGCTGTCTATCGCGTTGAAGACATCGTCTCCATTCCAGCCGGCCATATAGTCGGTCCCAGCGCCGCCGTCCAGCACGTCATTACCATCCCCGCCGTCCAACTCGTCGTTGCCATCTCCGCCGTATAGGCTATCGTTATAGAAGCTGCCGGTGAGGATGTCGTCGCCGCCATTGCCAATGAGGTAGGTGCTTCCCCTGGTGCTGGCATAGAGCTGGTCATTGCCCGAGCCGCCGGCCACCGTCTCGATGTCGGCAGCGAGGTAATCATTCTCGCCCGACTCCCCGTTCCCCGGGGAACCCGGGTAGAGGACCACGGAGGCGGTGCGGGCGGAGTAGTCGGCCGTGTCATTGCCACCACCACCATAGATATCATCGGCGCCAAAGCCACCATCGAGCGTGTCGTTGCCAAAGCCGCCGTTCAGATAATCACTGCCGTTGCCGCTACTGAGATCGTCGTTCCCTGTACCGCCGTAAAGCCAATTGTCGCCCGTGCCGCCATTCAACACGTCGTTGCCATCCCCGCCGTCCAGGCTATCGTTATAGAAGCTGCCGGTGAGGATGTCGTCGCCGCCATTGCCAATGAGGTAGGTGCTTCCCCTGGTGCTGGCATAGAGCTGGT
>JBLNDH010000450.1:0-5836 GCA_050261455.1 Bacillota bacterium | reverse complement strand
TGGGTTCGGGATGGCGTTGAATGACATCATCGATCGGCGGCGGGATCGGCAATTGGCGGCCCATCGGCCGTTGCCGTCGGGTCGAATCCGGCTGGCGACGGCGTATGTGGTGTGCCTGTCGCTGGTGGGGATGGCGATCGTCTGCGCGGTGTTGTATGCGCGGAAGCCGGTGTCGGGCCCGGGGTGGCTGAGCATTATGCTGATGCTATGGACGGGATTGTTGATCTCGTTCTACGATCTGGCAGGGAAATACCTGGTGGCAACGGGGCTGCTGACACTGGGATTGATCCGGTTTTTCCAGGCGGTGATTCCTTCGCCGCAGTTGCCGGTGCTATGGCACCCGGTGCTGCTGTTTACGCACGTGACGGTGCTTTCGGCGATTTGTTATGCGTGGGAGGGTAAACGGCCGGCGTTGACGCGGTTGCATTGGTGGTCGGTGTTCGGGGGGGTGGTGTTGATTGATGCGCTGGTGATCGGGGGGGTGTACGCGCGGTCTTATAGTATGCCGCATATGGGGAGTATCTGGCCGGTGACGGGGTTGTTTCTGCCGGCGGGAGCGACGGTTGCATTTGCGCTATTGGCAATTCATGTTCGCCGAAACAGTGCGGGGATACGCGAGGCGGGGCAGAACCTGATGCTGCTGGGGCTGTTGTGGTTGATCGTGTATGACAGCGCCTTTGTGATGGCGTATGCGGGATGGCCCTATGGCCTGGGTTTATTGGGACTTCTGCCGCTGTCGTACCTGGGGGTGCAATGCATGCGTTGGTGGTCGCGATTGGTGCTGCTGTCGCAACAGCCGACGTACAAGCGACAGCGGAAGAGCGTGAAAAACGGACGTGAGGCGTCGTCGCAGACTACGAATAACGTATAGTGAGGGAAAGCAGGGATTTACCGCCAAGAGGGGCATGGGCAGCAAAGTCGGCTTAGACGTTATCGCCTTCCCATTTTGAGAAAAAAATCGATCCTTTTGTTTGCTTTCTCACACGTTTTCGGTAATACTGCCGACAGCTACTATTGCCCTCCGGCGCCCCGTCGCACGCCCTCCAGCGGCGGGGTGCTCTTTTTTTATCTGCGACGCATTTGCAAATCCAAGATTAACAAGGTGTTCTTGCGGGGCGTTGAGGTTCTGAGCCGCGGATTAAAGCGGGTGTAGGGGAGGATGACGATTGGGGGACAGGTTACCGGGTGGGAATCGAATTCTCCACGGCGGCGCCGTGGGCTTTACGGCAGTTCCTGTTTGAGTGTACCGCTGGCTTTGAACCCTCACCCCAACCCTTGCCCGGAGCACCGGGCGAGGGAGAAGAGGGGCGCAGCCCCGAGTGGGCTTAGGGGTTGTTGGGGGAAATGGGGTGTTTGTCTTCGCTGTAATAAAGCTCTGTAAATCTCGCACCGACACTAGAGACGGCGGACAGAATCCGCCCGTGTTCCTTGCCCCAGCGGGTGGGTAGGGAAGAGAAGAACACGTCGAAGGCTGTTCAACAGCAACTGGCAAGATATGGGACGTGGCCGCGATGCGGAGAATGGCAGGGGTAGGTGGGTCATGTGACACACCGTGATGGGCAATCGCGGCGTAAATGGATGGTCTGGTCGGCACGGAGACGGAGAGCATGTTGGTTGATAGATCCATGACCCTGCGGACACGGCTTGTAATCCTGGTGCTGCT
This sequence comes from Bacillota bacterium, assembly GCA_050261455.1. Taxonomy (GTDB): domain Bacteria; phylum Planctomycetota; class Phycisphaerae; order Tepidisphaerales; family Tepidisphaeraceae; genus JAPLNB01. The sequence goes on along the minus strand of JBLNDH010000450.1, from coordinate 4,173 downwards.
GGCCACGTTTCCGGCGTTGTTGGCTGCGATCGTATTCCTGGGGTACTGGGGGTCGCACCTGACTCGTTACCAGGCCGAGCAAGAACTGCGGTATGCGGCGGAATATCTGGCATGTGATGCCGACCGATGGGATGAATCGGCGGTTCTGGCATTGGAGAACTTATGTGGCCAGCCGGACATTGTGAGCATGGTTCCGGAGCGGCAGAAGCCGGTTCTGCGGCAGATGGCCAAGAGCTACGAGTATTTGAGATTCACGAGCGTAGCGGACCTGAACGGGAGGGATGTGGCGAGAAGCGACGACTTGCCGCCCAAGGATTATCACGATCGCAACTGGTTCAAGATGGCGGTATCCGGGCAGTCGATTGTGCGGCAGATCCTGGTGAGTCGAACGATGAATCAGCCATCGGTGGTTTTTGCGTCGCCGGTGTGGGGAGAGGAGGGGAAGATCGTGGGGGTGATTCACCTGGGCACGGATCTGCCGACGTTGACGCGGATCCTGCAGCCGGCCCGTATCGGGCGTACAGGGATGGCGTTTCTCATTGATGAAGACGGCCATGTGCTGGCGCACCCCGATCCGATCCATTCGATGGCGCAGAGCAAAGTAGCAGGGTTGCCGGCGATGGCGAGCGCGTTGAAGACCAAGGCAGCACGAACATTGCGGTTTGCTGACGAAGGCGGCGTGCGATGGCTGTCGCACGTGGTACCCGTGAAAAACGGGTGGAGCGTAATCAGCCTGCAGAAGGAATCGGAGATAGTGAGCAACGCCCGGCGTTTTGTGCTGGTGAGCAGCGCGGTGACGCTGGCGGCTGCGTTGATTGCGGTGGGCTTGACTTGCCTGGCGGCGACTCATCTGGTGAGGCCGATTGTGACGCTTACGAACGCGGCCAAGGCGCTGCGCGAGGGGGAGTGGGAGCACCGCGTTCCCGAGGCTGGGGGCACGGAGTTGGCGGTGCTGGCGAGGGCGTTCAATGGCATGGCGGAATGTCTTCAGCGCACGTATCGAACGATCGAGGAGAAGGTGGCGGAGCGGACGCGGGAGTTGTCGCGGCGGGATGCCCTGCTTCAGGGGGTTGCCGAAGCAACGAATTGCCTGCTGATTCAGCCGGACTTTCCGGCGGCAATGGCCGAATCGTTGCGGGTGATCGGGCAGACGGCGCAGGTGGATCGGGTGTGCATCTTCAAGGCTTGTCGGGATGGCGGGGCCGAGTTGGAGATGCGGCTGCAACAGTATGAGTGGGTTGGGCCGGGGATCGCGAGTCTCAACGGCAGTACACGAGCGGCCAGTTTCACCAGTGAGAAAGGTTTTGAGCGTTGGGATCGGGAACTGATGGCAGGCAGGCCGATCAAAGGGATTGTTGCGGAGTTTCCAGAGAGCGAGCGTCGGGCACTTGAGAAACAGCAGGTCCAGTCGATCCTGGCGGTGCCCATCATCATTCACGGGACCTACTGGGGTTTTATCGGATTTGACGATTGCCACCAGGACCGGGAATGGAGCGAAGCGGAACTGTCGATTCTCACGACGATGGCGGGCAGCATTGGAGGGGCGATCGCACGGCAGGCATCGGAGACGCGGCTGCAGCACATCTCTCTGCATGATTCGCTGACGGGGTTGCCGAATCGCGCGCTGTTCATGGAGCGGCTGGAGCGGTGCGTGGCGAGAACGAAGTGGCAGGCGGGGTACCGTTTTGCGGTGTTGTTCCTGGACCTGGATGGGTTCAAGGTGGTTAACGACAGCCTGGGACATGCGGCAGGCGACAAGCTGTTGATGAGCATTGCCCAACGGCTGAAGGAATGCATTCAGGCCGAAGAGGGGGATGAGGGTATGGCAACGAGGACGGTGGCCCGTCTGGGCGGGGATGAATTCACGATTCTGCTGGAGGACGTGGGCGAGGAAGAACAGGCCAGCATCATGGCCGAACGCGTACTGGAGGCACTGCATCGGCCATGCCAGTTGGATGGGCATGAGATCATGCCAACGGCCAGCATTGGTTTGGTGATGGGCAGCGAGGCGTACGGGGGCGCCAAAGATCTGCTGCGTGACGCGGACACGGCGATGTATCGAGCCAAGTCATCGGGGAAGGCGCGCTATGCGAAGTTTGACCTGGCGATGCATGAGTCGGTGTTGTCGCAGCTTCGGCTGGAAAGCGACTTGAGGCGGGCAGTGGAGCGTGAGGAACTGCTGTTGTACTACCAGCCGATCATGTCGCTGGAGACGCGATCCCTGGAAGGGTTCGAGGCCTTGGTGCGGTGGAAACGGGATGGGAAGCTGGTCAATCCTGCCGACTTCATTCCGGTGGCGGAGGACACGGGATTGATTGTGCCGATCGGAGCCTGGGTGCTGCGTGAGGCCTGCCAGCAACTGACGGCGTGGAAGCGAAGCGGGGCAGCGTCGGCGGCGATGTTCATGAGCATCAACCTCTCGAGACGGCAGCTGATGGATGAGGGGATTGTGGCGTTGGTCAAAGAGGTTCTGGAGCGAACGGGCCTGGATCCGCACACGGTCAAACTGGAAGTCACAGAGAGCGTGGTGATGGAGGATAGCGAGGGCGCAAGGGAGACGCTGCTGAAGCTCAAGGCGTTGGGGGTACAGATCGCCATGGACGATTTTGGAACGGGGTATTCGTCGTTGAGTTGTCTGCACAACTTCCCGATCGATGTACTGAAGATCGATCGGGCGTTGATTGCGGATATGGCGGACCGGAAGGATGCGGCGGCGGTCCATGCGATTGTGACGTTGGCGCACAACATTGGGGTGAGACTGGTGGCGGAGGGCCTGGAGAATCCGGAGCAGGTGGCATTTCTGCAGGCGTTGGAGTGTGATTTGGGCCAGGGGTATTTTTTTGCCAAGCCGATGTCACAAGCGGCGGCAGAGCAGTACATCACGGCGGGGATAGCGGAAGCGGCGTAAGAAGCGGGTTCAGAACCGGGGACTTGCTTTATGAGTGTGCCACGGGCGCTGAACCCTCACCCCGGGCCTGGCCCGGAGGAGCGGGCGAGGGGGGAAAGAGAAGAAGGCACGTAGGCACGAAGGCACGGAGGGAGGGACAAGGGGAGGAAGGGATGGAGGCATAGATTGGGGAGCAGCCGATCCGGCGCTGTGGGTCCGCGAAACCGCAAGCGTCTGTCGGGATCGGACGGCGAAGGGAGGATCACCACGCTTAATTGGCAATTGAAGGGGACCCAGGGATGAATCGCTGGGCCTGGGTGGCGCGAGCACTTTGGGGATTGGGAGGATTTGTTTAGACGCGTGGGGATTCAGTCATGCTGTTCGTAATGGAAATCCATCCGCGTCGCTGAATACGGAGGCGGAGCGGGAGCGTAGGCGGCGGGAGGCGGAGGAGCGGGCTGATAATAGCCAGGCGGGGGTGGAGGGGGAGCGGGTTGTTGGTAGTAGGCGGGCGGCGGGGGATAGTAATACTGGTTGCGTTGGTTCTGTTGGGACTTATCGATTTCGTTGCCGACGATGTAGCCGCTGAGGGCGCCGATTGCGCCGCCGATGAGAGCGCCTTCGCCGGCCCGAGCGTGGGAGACGCTGCCGATGATGGCACCGAGGCCAGCACCACCGGCGCCACCAGCCAGGGCACCGTTCTGCGCGTTATTGGCGCAGCCGACGGCGGTGAGGGCAACGGCGGGGATGAGGAGTTTTGCGAAGCTTTTAGTGAGGTTCAGCATAGTACGACTCCGTACACTCGGCGGACACATTATACGGTCAGACACGGAGGGACGCGGAAGGTTGGGAATATGGGAAGATGACGGGGCAAGCGGGCGGGATGAGCGGAGGGGATGGGGCGTGGTTACTTGGGATTCGTGGTCATTTGGGGTTCATGGTCACCGGAGGTTCATGGTACCGGAGATCCATGGTCACCAGAGGTGACCACGCCGCGGGAGACGACGCGGGGGAGCGGTGTTAGCCGAGTTGGGATTCGCCTTCGCGGTAGACGCGGGTGAGTTCGAGATCGCGTTGGCGTTGGCGAAGGGTGGCGCGGCGGAGGGCACGGCGTTCGAGCCAGCTGAGGCTGCGCAGGCCATGGGCGGAGACCTTGTCGAGAATGGCGTCGATCCGAGCCTGCTCCAGTTGTTCCTTTTGGGCACACCGTTGGATTTTGCGGATGGCGCGGCGGCTGAGGCGGCGGTGATGGCGAGCGTGTTGTTGTTCGTTGTTCTCGACGTTGG
>JBLNDH010000449.1:0-3900 GCA_050261455.1 Bacillota bacterium | reverse complement strand
ACCCCTTCTCGATCAACGCCTGCAACATCGCCCGCACATCCCCTGGCGTCCGCTGCAAATGGGCCTGGGTCACCAATTCGCCCGGCGCAAACCCCAGGCTCTGCTCCAGCCGCCGAAGCTTCTCATCGCTCGGCGGATTTGGCACACGCCCCGTTTCGATCAACGACAAATAGGGCTTGGAAATCCCCGTTCGGCCCGCCAATTCATCCAGCGTCAACCCCAACCGCAGACGCTTGCGCCGAAGTTTGCTGCCGAGTGCTTCCATAAGTCCCACGCGCGTGTGAGAGGAGCAATACCTCAGCCATATGTATACCTCACCGATCTACCCCCCGGCAAGTCAATTCACGTACAAATACTTAACATCCCCAACCGACCCCAGAACATCGACCCGGGCCGTCCCCGGCCGTTCCCCACCAACGCTTCCCTACCCCCCAATATGCGTCATCACCCCCACTCCCGTAGCCGGATGCTCCTGAGCCTTCTGCCCCAACCCTTTCTTAAGAATCTCATCGAAACGATCCGCGTTAAACACTGGCCGCAGCGCGGGTAACAAGCTCCCCGCCGGCCGATCCATCAAGCAAGGGTACAAGGCCCCATCCGCGGCAATCCGAATCCGATTGCACGCGGCGCAGAAGGGACAAGTCATTGCTGTTACAAAACTTACATAACCCTTCCGGCCGAACGGCAATCCCGCCCGGTACCGCCGGGCCGGGTGCGGTCCCTGCAACGATGGCCTCCACGTTGTCACCAGCTCGCTTAGCTGCTTGCGCATCTCGCTTTCCGGCACAAATCGCTCCTGCCAGCGATCACTCAGGGGCCCCATGGGCATCAGCTCGATGAAGCGGATCTCCAGTCCTTTTCTGATCGCAAATAGCGTCAACTCGGGAATCTCGTACTCGTTCTCGCCCCGAATCACCACCGTGTTTAACTTGACCGGTGTCAGTCCACTGGCGACCGCGGCGTCGATCCCCGCCACCACCTCCCGCAGCCTGTTACTGCCCGTCATCCGCTCGAATTTTTCCGGCACCAGCGTATCCAGGTTGACGTTCACCCGCGTCAGCCCCGCCTCTTTCAAGGGCTTGGCCAATTCCGCCAGTTTCAAGCCATTGGTGGTCATTGCCAGCTCTTCCAGACCTTTGACCCGAGCCAATCGCTGGACAATCTCCAACAAATCCGGCCGGTTAGTCGGCTCCCCACCCGTCAATCGCACTCTCTTCAGGGCATGTCGCTCCACCAGATGGCGAACCAGCGTCTCGATCTCCCCCGATGTCAGCTCCGGTTCATCACTGGCCAGCGCCACAGACGCCGGTCGGCAATAAATGCACCGCAGATCGCACGCCTTGGTAATCGACAACCGCAAATACTCAATCGTTCGCCCAAAAGGATCACGCATGGAAAAAACGCCCTTCGCCGGCACCGTGTCGTCCTAGGTGCCCGCGCAAGAAAACCGGACCAAAACACCCCTCAATTCATTATCTCCATCCCGCTCCCGCCAATCAAGACTTAACGCCTTGGTGCCGCGTTTAGCGGTTCCGCGCGGCAGTGGCACTTCAGTGCCCCTGTTCAGTATCCAGGTTGAGGTTCCTGCCAACCCGAAATCCACCGCTCGCCCTCCCATCCTCCTCCCACCCAGCATCCCCTGATCACAAACACCGATACCAGTACTGATACGCCGGCTCAAACCCCAGTTTCCTGTACAGCCCCAATGCCGGGGTGTTGCTCATCATCACCTGCAGGTACGACTTGCGTGCCCCCCGCCCTTGGCCCCAGGCCAACAACGCCCGAACCAGCTTCGTCCCTAACCCTCGCCGCCGTCGCTCTTTGCAGGTAACGATGTCAAACAGCCCCACATACTCTCCCTGCAACACCGCCATCCCGCAGGCAACCGCCTTCCCCTCATCCATCAATATGACCGAATGAACGGGACAGGCAATGCCCTGAAGAATCGTACTTAGAATCTCGCGACGATGCGCCGGCACATCGTTGAATGCCATGTACTGGGTAATCCACTCCTCACAGATCCCCGGCCAGCACTTCGCATCCGATGCCTCTGCCACCGGCGCTCGCCCCAAATCCATACACTGCACCTGGGCCCGGACGTCAATGCGGTACCCGCGCTCTTCCAGCCGCTGATCCAAATCCGCCGGCTCGACCGCGGAGGTCATCTTGAAAATCACCGGCAGACCCCTCGCCCGGTACAGCCGTTCGCAAAACGCGATCTTCTCCTCAACATCCCTCTGCCCCCGATAGATCGGATTGACCGAATTGGCCCGCCGGGTGAATCCCTCCGCCAAACGCAGCACCCACCCATCCACGAGAATCTGCTGGGGAGCCGGCCACGCATTCAACGCGATTTCCTCAAGCATCCGGATCACGTGCCTTCTCCATGCTGGTGTTTGAGCTTCGCCACCTCGATATCCGCCTGTCGGGTGGGCTCCGGCAGACGATATCGAGTGCAACATGCTAACACCAGGTCCTTCGCGGATGCCAGATCCACCCGATGCCCCACGCTGACAAACAGCGGCCTCACCCCATCCCGCGTCCGCAGCACCAGTCCGATCTGCTCCCCCTTGTCCATCAGTGGCGAGCTCGACCCTGCCTCGATCCCCGGCTCCTTGTATGTCCCGATCAACCGACTCTTTGCCACCCCAACCCCCGGCCGATCCAGCGTCACCGCCAGATGCGTCGCCAACCCGCACCGCCGCGGATGCGCGATCCCCTGCCCATCGAAACAGATCACCCCAAACGCGTGTTTCAACTTCCGGATCGCCTCCAACACCGCCGGCCCCTCCCGAAAACTCAAGAACCCCGGCACATAAGGGATATCCTCTTCCTGCACTGCATGCGCTACCTCAATGATGTGTTTCTCGATTCGGTCATACACCACCGCCGCCGCAAAGATCGTCCGCTTGTCCGAAGAAAACGCCGCATCCGCCCCCGCCACAAACCGCGGCAACTCCCCCAGCGGCTCCACCACCATCCGCGCATGCAGATTCCTCTGCGTCGCCTTCCACTGCTCAATAAGCCCCGCCCACGCCGGATCGATCTTGCCAAACATGCGCCGCATTCTCGCAGAACCGCCCGCAAGGGAGAAGTGAGAATGAACCACGAAGGCCGCACCCCAAGCCGGACCGTAGCGCAACGCAGGTCCGGATCTTCTGCGACAACCCAAATCATCCGGACCTGCGCCAAGCTACAGTCCGGCTTGTGCTGCACTACTCCGGTAAGATGGATTCCCCCTCACGCCGCCGCATCCTCTTCCATCGTCATCGCCGTCGTTTCCCGCATCGAAACCCCCGCCATCGCCGCATAAATCCCGCGCCGGGCCAGCAATTCCTCGTGCGTCCCCGCCTCTGCCACCCCCCCGCCCTCCAGCACAAAAATGCAGTCGCATGGCACGACCGCCCGCAAATTGTGCGTCACCAGAATGATCGTCCGGCTGCCCTTCAGCCGATACAGCGTATCCAGCACCAGCCGTTCATGCCGGCTATCCAGCCCGCTGGTCGGCTCATCCAACACCAGAATCGGCGCCTCTGTCAGTAGCGCCCGCGCAATCGCCAGCCGCTGCCGCTGTCCCCCGGACAGGTTCTGCCCCGCCTCGCTGATCTCCGTCGCGTATCCCTGCGGCAACTGCTCAATGAACCGCGCCGCCCCCGCCAGTTCCGCCGCCTTGCGAATCTGCTCCTCCGAAGCACCCGCCCGCCCAAACGCGATATTCTCCGCCACCGTTCCCGCAATCACCGGGCTATCCTGTGGCACCAACGCAATGTGCCCCCGCACATTCCTCAGCCGCAGCTCCCGCAAATCCTGCCCATCCAGCGTCATCGAGCCGCTCGTCGGATCATAGAATCGCGGCAGCAGATTCAGCAGCGTGCTCTTGCCCGCCCCGCTGGGCCCCAC
>JBLNDH010000448.1:0-6223 GCA_050261455.1 Bacillota bacterium | reverse complement strand
CCCCCCCCCCCCCCCGCCCCCCCCCCCCCCCCCCACCCCCCCCCCCCCCCACCCCCCGCCCCCCACCGGGGCGCCGACGAAAATGGCGTCATCCTCGATGCGGAGGACTTTGTTCCAAGGGATGAATTCGGTTGGTTGGCCCCAGCCATGCCAGACGTAGATGCCGACCACTTCGGGGTAGGGCTCGGCGAGCTTGACGACCAGATCGCTGAGGCGGCCGATGCGGTCGGTGATCTTGCCGGCACAGATTGGGCGTTTGAACAGTTCGGAGAAGTAGTAGAGCTGGTAATCCTTGGTGCCGGCGGCTGCGGCCGGGAAGGGCGTGATGTTGTTGGACGGGGCCACCATGTCTAGATCCTAGGGCGGGCGGGGTCGGAAAGCATTCAGGAAAACAGGACGGAGACGCCGAATATGGCGGACACAATGACGACGAAGATGGCGATGCCCCAGTTGACGATGTTTTGCCAGCGTGTATTGGCGTAATCGCCCATGGTCTGCTTGTCGTTGAGCAAGAGGATCAGGAAAAAGAGGGCTGCGGGCAGGAGGGTGACGGCGACAACCTGGACGAACATGGTAATGACGATCAGGAGCTTGTCGGGGGAGATCAGGACGACGGCCCCGGCCGTGCCGAGGGTGGCCAGGTAGACGACGTAGAACCAGGGGGCGTCCTTGACGCTCTTGTTGAGCGAGTGGGCCCAGCCGAAGACTTCGCCGACGGCCCAGGAGGTGGAGAGGGAGATGCACAAGGCCCCGAGGAAGCCGGCATCGAACAGACCGATGGCGAAGAGGATGCGGGCCCATTCCCCTTTGCCGGCGGGCAGGAGCGGGACGAGGGCCTCGGCGGTCTGTTTGGCGTCCTCGACGATGATGGGCGGCTGATGGTAATGCAAAGCGGCGCCGGTGGTGATGATGATGAAGATGGCCACCAGCCCGGTCAGGAAGGAGCCGGCGAAGGTATCGGCCTTGCCGAACTTGATGTCGCGGACGTCCATGCCCTTATCGACGACGGCACTCTGCTGGAAGAAGATCTGCCAGGGGGTGATGGTGGTACCGATGTTGGCCATGAGATAGAAGATCAGGTCCGCATTGAGGCCCTGGGGGAATTCCGGACGGTAGAAGCCTCTGAGCACCTGGCCCCATCCCGGGGCGGTGGGGGTTTTCATGGCCCAGAGAGCGGCGGGGATATAGACGAGGTTGAAGACACAGAACAGCAGGGTCAGCTTTTCAAAGGTCCAGTATTTTCCGGTCATGACGACGGCCATGAGGATGCCGGTGACGACGACGTAGGTGATGACGCCGGGGATGTGGAAGATGCGCATGGCCTCAATCATGCCGATGTACTCGGTGACGAGGGTGAGCCAATTGACCAGGGCCAGGTCGAAGATGGAGAACCAGCCCCAGAAAGGTCCGAAGGCGTCGAAGATGGCCTCGGCGTGGCCGCGCTTGGTGACAGCCCCGAGGCGTACGGTCATCTCCTGGACGTAATACGCCATGGGGATGAGGATGAAGAAGACCCAGAGGAAATTGAAGCCATAGCGGGAGCCGGTGACGGCGTAGGTGGAGATGCCGCCGGCATCGTTGTCGGCGACCATGGTGATGATCCCGGGGCCGAGCACCGCCAGGAGGATCAGCAGGCGGCGTCGGAATCGGCCGACTTGGTGAATGCCTTTGCTAAGCCAGAACATTCTTTGTGTGCCTCATCATCTGCGGATGATAGTTGCCGGCCGGATATTGCCATATGCCGGATTTGGACGAGTGGGCGCGGGCTTGGGGGAGGGGAAATCGGGTTGTGTTTGACCAATCGCGGTGTGCCCTGCCTTGTCGGACAGTTTCGATGAGAAAACAGGAGTACGAATGTGGCGGGGCAGGGTACAATCAGGCGGCCGGGCGGTCCCGGGTGGGGTGGCGAGGCCTCTGCGATTCCTGGGGTGGAAGCAATTCGAACGACGGTGCCCTGATTTGGGGTGCGGAAGGAGCCTTCATGCGGTTGGTCATGACTTGGCTGGTGGTGGTGGTTGGGGTGTGCTGCAGCGGCACGCTGGCGCGAGCGGAGGGGCCGGAATTGTGGCTTTATTACTCCGCGAATCTGCAGGTGGATGAGCAGGTTACGAAGCTGGAGCAGATCTGGCGGCGGGCGGCCCAGGCGGGGTATACGCACGTGCTGTTCACGGATTCGAAGATGGCCCGGCTGGGCGATCTGCAGGGAATGGAAGGGCGGTACTTCGCCAATGTGGGCCGGGTGAAGAAGCTGGCGGAGGAATTGAAGCTGCAGGTCGTTCCGGGGGTGTTTCATGTGGGATACTCCGGGGCGATGTTGTGGCATGATCCGAATCTGGCGGAAGGGGTGCCGGTGAAGGATTCGCTGTTTGTGGTGAAGGGGGGCGAGGCGAGGCTGGTGGCGGAGCCGGCGGTGTCGTTGAAGGCCAAACCCGATTGGCAGGATGGGACGGTGGCGGTGGGCGAGGGGACCGCGACGGTGCGGAACAACAGCGGCAATGCGCGGTTTGTCTTCAAGCTGAACGTCGCGCCGTTCCGGTGCTACCACGTGGCGGTGAAGATTCGCACCAGTGAGTTCACGGGCGAGCCGCGGATCATGCCGCTGGGAGCGAACGGGCGGACGCTGCAGTATCAGTCGTTGCAGGCGGAGGGAACGCAGGATTGGAAGGAGCACCATGTGGTGTTCAACTCCTTCGACAATCGGCAGGTGACGCTCTACTTCGGCGTGTGGGGGGATGCCAAGGGGGAGTTGCAGTGGAAGGACTGGAAGATCGAAGAGGTGGGATTGTTGAACGTGCTGCGCCGGCCGGGGACGCCGTGCGTGGTCAAAGGGTACGTGGAGGGGAAGGACTATGAGCCGATCGTCGATCCGCGGATGGGGACGGTGCCATGGGCGGGGGAGTATGAGGTGTGGCATGAGCCGCCGGTGATCAAGACCAAGGGGATCGCCGATGGGACGCAACTGCGCGTGTCGTGGTATCACCCGGCGATCATCTACCAGGACCAGGTGGGCTGCTGCCCCAGCGAGCCGAAGACGATGGCGCTCTTGGCGGATGAGGCGAAGCGCGTGAAGGCGGCCTGGGGACCCAAGGGATATATGATGTCGCACGACGAGATCCGCTGCCTGAATTGGGATGAGTCGTGCCAGAAGCTGAAGCTGGATGCGGGGCAGATCCTGGCGAAAAACGTCCGCGAGTGCACGAAGCTGTTGGCGGGATCGAATGTCTACGTGTGGAGCGACATGTTCGATCCGTATCACAACGCGGTGAAGGACTATTACCTGGTGCGCGGGAGTCTGGCCGGGTCGTGGGAGGGGCTCGATCCGAGCGTCACGATCATGAACTGGAACTTTAGCAAGCGGGATCAGTCGTTAAAGTTCTTCGCCGATCGGGGGCATAAGCAGATCATTGCCGGGTACTACGATGGCGAGCCGGGCCAGGTGAAGGAGTGGCTGAAGTCCGCGGCGAAGGTGAAAGGCGTCGTGGGGGTCATGTATACGACGTGGCAGCACAAGTACGGGGATATGGAGGCGTTTGCCAGGGTGGCGAAGGAGAACTGGAAAAAGTAAGTGTGTGGGCCCACGAATCTTCACGAATGGGCACGAATGAGATCGCGGAGGAGGGCAAGGCCGGGCATGGGCAGAGTTCGTCGTTACGAGCGGCCACATCATGCCTTGGCGAGTTGTAACCGAACCACGTAGAATCCAATCTATGACACTGTCTGAAGGACATCTTCCTGAGAGCATCTTGACGTATCACAGGCAGTTGAACCGCGATGGCGTCATTCCCAGCACGATCTTTAGGCGGAATCACTTGGCCTACACTCTGCTGTGCCACGTGAACAACATCGTCGCCTGTCTCTTATCTGAGAATTACCATGTCGTGGCCCTCCTCCTTGGCCGTGCCGCAGGCCAACTGGAACTTCTCCGCAAGCCAGAGATGAAACGTCCCCCGGAGGAAATGGCCTACTTCGACTTCGTCGAGCAGTATCTGCGAACCGTAACCGCGTTTATCTTGGAACGCGATATCCCGCCGATAGTGGCGGAGGAAATCCCCGTGGAGTGGAGGTTGCCCAAATAGGGGTCGGGTGCCATGCCCACGGCGGCCGTCGAGAATCCTGAAAATTGGCGAGTTTTCCAATGGCCGGCGTGGGCATGTGCCAGAGTGTCTCCCGTGTGTTGGGTTGCTCGGAGCATGGCCACGCCGGGAACGGTGCTGGTGTCCCAGAATCCTGCGGGGCGTGGCCATGGCACCCGGCAACCAGTAGATCGCGGCTTGGCAGGAGTCTCGCCCTCCTGATCGCATTTCATTCGTGATCATTCGTGGAGATTCGTGGGCTAAAAACCGTCTGCTGGTCGGTTGCTCACCGCAGAGCGCTCGTCGGCTGTGTTTTGCCTCTGTTCGGTTTGGTCCTATAATGAGCGGTTTATTCTGTTTGCCGGGAAAGCAATACGACCTTTAGAGCAGAAGTTAGTTGCCGATGAGCCTGAAATATATCCGTATCAAGGGTGCGCGGGAGCACAAGCTCAAGAACCTCGATGGGGATATTCCGCGCGATCAGCTGGTGGTGATTACCGGGATCTCGGGGAGCGGCAAGAGCACGCTGGCGTTTGATACGGTGTATGCGGAGGGGCAGCGGAAGTATGTCGAGTCGCTGTCGGCGTATGCACGGCAATTCCTGGAGCAGTTGCAGAAGCCGGATATTGATGAGATCGAGGGCCTGCCGCCAACGATCGCGATTGAGCAGCGATCGGCCAGCAGCAACCCACGATCGATCGTGGCGACGACGACCGAAATCTACGATTATCTGCGCGTGTTGTTCGCCCGGGTGGGGACGCCGCATTGCTGGGAATGCGGCCGGCGAATCACCAGCCAGGCACCGTCGCAGATCGTCGATGCGATTATGAGCAATCCCGCGGGGACGAAGGTCATGATCCTGGCTCCCCTCATCCGCGGGCAGAAGGGCGAGCACAAGGACATCTTTGCGGGGATCCACAAGCAGGGATTCGTCCGTGCGCGGGTGGATGGGCAGATTGTTGAGCTGACCAGCGCGGAGGCGGCGCCGGCGCTGCAGAAGACCAAGGCCCACAACATTGAGGCGGTGGTGGATCGGCTGGTGATCAAGCCGGAGATCCGCTCACGCCTGGCCGACTCGATTGAGACGGCCGTGAAGCTCTCGCAGGGGCTGGTGATCGCGTCGATCCAGAATGGGCCGAGCGGGTGGACGGACCAGATGTTCAGCGAGAAGTTCGCCTGTCCGGAGCATCCATATGCGTCGTTGGGGGAGCTGGAGCCGCGGATTTTCAGCTTCAATAGCCCGCATGGGGCGTGTCCGGAATGTCATGGATTGGGGACGGTGTCGGAGTTTGATCCGGACCTGATTGTGCCGGACCCGAGCCTGTCGCTGGAGAATGGGGCGATCGAAGCGTGGCGGAAGAACGGCAAGCGGATGAACATCTACTATGCCCGCGCGCTGCGCGAGTTCTGCTCCTATTTCGACTTCTCGTACAGCACGCCGTTCAAGGACATTCCCAAGAAGGTCCAGCAGATCCTGATGCATGGCACGGAGAAAAAGGGTGACGGCGGGACGGGGTTGTATTTTGAGGGGGTGATTCCCAATCTGCATCGGCGGTTTGAGAACACCGAAAGCGAGTGGGTGGAGGCCCGGCTGCACCAGTACATGTCGGAGATGCCCTGCAAAACCTGCCGGGGCACGCGATTGAAGAAAGAGGCGCTGGCGGTGCGGCTGTATGCCGACACGCTGACGCCGGTTCATAGCGACCTGGATGGGAACGGCGCCGAAGTTGAGGCGAATGGGCAGAATGGCAATGGCGAGGAAGCGCCGAAGGTTTCGGTGCCGTTTTTACCGGATTTGCCGGGGTACAGCATTCACGACGTGTCGTGCATGACGGTGCTGCAGGCCAGGCGGTTTTTTGAGAACCTGAAGCTGGGGGCCGAGGGGACCCGCATCGCCGAGCCGATCGCGAAGGAGATCATGAATCGGCTGGGGTTCATGATCGACGTGGGGCTGGGCTATCTGACGCTGGATCGGAAGACGGCGACGCTCTCGGGCGGCGAGGCGCAGCGCATTCGCCTGGCCACGCAGGTGGGGTCGGGGCTGGTGGGGGTGTGTTATGTGCTGGACGAGCCGACGATCGGCCTGCACCAGCGCGACAACGATCGGCTGATCCGCACGCTGCGGCGGCTGACGAATATCGGCAACACCG
>JBLNDH010000447.1:0-4447 GCA_050261455.1 Bacillota bacterium | reverse complement strand
GGATTTATCCCTGGGACCCCTCCGTGGTACCACCCCCGCTTTGGGTTGGACTTATTTAGAATGCGAACCTTCCGCGACATCTTCGGCCAGGATCGCGCCTTGGAATGGCTCCGCCGGGCTTACCAGGCGGATCGCCTGCCTCATGGCCTGATCTTCGCCGGCCCCATCGGCGTCGGCAAAGCCACCACCGCCCAAGTCCTCGGCTCGCTTTTCCTCTGTGAAAACCCGAAAGACGGCGACCCCTGCGGCAAATGCCCCAGTTGCGTTGTCATGGCCGCCGGCAATCACCCCGACTACCACCTCGTCTACCGCCAGCTCTTGCGACTGGCCTACAAGGACCGCAAGGCGATCGACCTGTCCATTGACGTGATCCGCCCTTACCTGATCGAACCCGCCTCTCATAAGTCCATCCTGGGGCGCGGCAAGGTCTTCGTCATCGAAGAGGCCGACTTGATGACCGCCGGAGCCCAGAATGCCATGCTCAAGACCCTGGAGGAACCGGCCGGCCGAACCCTGATCATCCTCTTGACCGATCAGCCCGGCACGCTGCTGCCCACCATTCATAGCCGCTGTCAACTCGTGCGCTTTGCCGCCCTGGATGGTCAGCTCGTCCGCCGGGAAATCGAAAAACGGGGCATCTCCCCAGCCGACGCCGCCGATGCCGCTGCCTTCGCCGATGGCTCGCTGGGCTTGGCCTTGAAGTGGATTGAGGATGGCGTCATCGCCCATGCCCGCGAGCTTCAAACCTGGCTCCAACAGATGCTCGCGGGACGAATGACGGCCGATTTGCCCGATTGGTTCAAGAAAACCTCCGAAGAGTACGCCGAGAAGCAATTGGCTCGCGATGAACTGGCCAGCAAGGACCAGGCGACCCGCGAAGCCCTCTCCCTCTATCTCCGCCTGGCCGGGCAACTGCTGCGCCGACGCTTGCCCGAACAGGCCCAGCCCGATCAACTGGAGCATCTTTGCTCCGCCATCGAGGCCGTGGTCCGCGCCGAGCAGTACCTCGATTCCAATGTGAACATCTCCTTGATTTTCCAGCAGTTGGCGGTCACATTGGAGGGGCTGTTTGCTGCCCCAACAGCCGCCCGCTGATAAGATTCCATCAAATCGACGGCGCGCTGTATTGTGGATAAGCCAAGCTCTGGAAAGGTGTTATGTCGTCTGACGACCTCCCCGTTGTAGAAACGCCGGCTCCCGAAACCCCTCGCTCGGTCGTGGTCCGCTATGGGTACCTGCGGCTCATTGGTGAATTCCCTTACGATGGCGACACCCGCCCGCTCTGTGGCTCCCGCGTCGTCCTTCGCACCCGCCGAGGCACCGAATTGGGCGAAATCATCACCACCACCTGCGCCGAATACAACTGCAGCCGCAGCATCAGCCGCGACCAGCTTCTGACCTACATTGGCAACTCCGGCGGCACCGACTACCCCTTCTCTAACGACGGCCGCGTTCTACGCCTTGCGACGCCCGAAGACGTGCAGGAGCAGGCTCGAATCGAACAGGAAAAACCCAAATACCTCACCGCCTGCCAGGCTCTCGTCGATGAAATGCAGCTGCCCATGAAGCTGGTCGATGTGGAACTGCTGCTCGGCGGCGAAATGGCCACCTTCTTCTTCCTCTCCGAAAACCGTGTGGACTTCCGCAACCTGGTCAAACAATTGGCCGCCCAATTCCACACCCGCATCCAGATGCACCAGGTCGGCGCTCGCGACGAGGCCCGCCTGGTCGCCGACTACGAAACCTGTGGCCAGCACTGCTGCTGTCGCCAATTCCTCAAGGTCCTCCGCCCCGTCAACATGGGCGCTGCTAAGATGCAGAAGGCCACCCTCGATCCCAGCAAAATCAGTGGCCGGTGTGGCCGCCTCAAATGCTGCCTTCGCTATGAAGAAGCCACCTATGACGAGCTGCGCAAACGTCTGCCCAAGGTGGGCACCCGCGTGCGTACCGCCGAGGGCGAAGGGGTTGTCGAAGAAACGATGATCCTGACCCAACTCGTGAGAGTGCGCCTCGACGGAGATGCCGAACGCTTCGTCGCTGTGCCCGTGGAAGAACTCAACCGGGATCCTGCCGAGTCAGCCACCCCCCGCCCGCCTCGCCGCACCAACGCCCCCGAACGCGAAGCCGCCCCTCGCAACGAATCGGCCCAAGCCAGCAATGCCCCTGCTGCCGATCCAACCTCCCAGCAACCGCCCGCCCGTCAGCAGGATAGAAGGCCCAGGATCGAAGGTCGCCCCGACCGTTCCCGTCGCGATCGGCCCCGCCGAGACTCCCGATCCACTGCCGCGCAAACCCCCAACAGGCCCCAGCCTGCGCAATCCGCCCCTCCTTCGCCCAAGCCGCCGGTCAAACCCGAACCGTCTCAGCCGTCTGCGCAATCCTCCGCACCCGCGCCCGCGTCCCCGACCGATCAACCGGCTCAACCCGGCATCGGCATGCTCGGCCGCCGTCGCCGCCGTGGTCGCGGCCGTGGTCGCGAGGGCCGCGAAGGCACCCCTCCCAATCCCCCTAACTCTGCCCAATAGCGCTCATTTGGAATCTCTCCCAGAGTTCCCACGCCGGGTGCGTCGCTAAGCGACGACCCGGATTTCTCTGCTTTGGAGCGACCCCTCCCCATCATTTAAAGTCGTACACCTGTATCCGCTGCCAATGCTCTTTATGATGAGCCGCGAACCCCTTGTGCAACGGGTGGACCTGATACGCATCGTGGGCCGCCGCATCGTCGAGAATCACGCACAACCCCACATCATACGAGTTATCCACGACCGGCCTGGGCGTCATCGCCGGCCGTCCCGCCGACAAATGCCGCACGCCCGGCACCTTCGTCAACTGCGTCTGGCACTCCTTGATCATTTCCTCCCGAACCGAATCCGGCGTCCCTTCCTTCAACCAAAACAGCACAATGTGCGTAAACATATCAGTCTCCCAATCAACTACTGCAGTGCTTCTCGCCTGCAATCGCGCGAAGATAGTGCCCCAACGCCCCAATGTCGAGCGCCGCAAGACCTCCCCTCCCGCTAGAGTTCCTCGCTTCCCCCATAATCTCCCTCTTTCGCCGTCCCGTCTCCCCACACGCTTGCGGTTTCGCGGACCCACCTCGCCGATCCGCCAATCTGACTTCTGACCCCCGCCTCTTACCCCCTCCCCCAGTTGCGACATTCGCCCATTCGATTAAGGTAATCACCAGCATGATGCGAGTCCTGCACCTAGTCGATAGCCGCGCCGATTTCCAGAGCCACCGCTGCGCCGAGCACCTGTCACGCAGCCTTGGCCCCGATGCCGCCGCCGAACTGCGCTCGGTGGACTGCCATCGCCCTCGCCATTTCCTGGCCGCCTTGCGCCAGCTTCGCCAAACCCACGATTTCGACCTGCTCCATGCCTGGGGCACCGGCGCGTTGGCCCTGGCGGCCCTCGGAACTTCCTGCCGCATCCTCTATACCCCTCCAGTCGATATCGCCCCGCGAACCGTCCGCTGGCTCCGGGCGATCCTCGCCTACCGCGATATCCAGATCATCTGCCCCAGCGCTTCCCTGCACCGCGCCCTGGTCACCCATGGCGTCCCTGCCGAGAACTGCCACGTCATCCGCCCCGGCGTGGATTTCAGCCGCATCCGCCGGCGCAAAGACCCCGCCCTTCGAGCCGCCCTCGGCCTTGCCGATACCGACTACGTCCTCCTCGCCGCCGGTGAATCGATCCCCGCCGCCTGCCATGCCGATGCCGTCTGGGCCGCCGGCATCCTTCATAAGCTCGATCCCCGCTACAGGCTGCTGCTCTGGGGCCGAGGCGATCGCCTTCCCTCCATCCTCCGATTTCACCAGCAAGTCGGCGAGGCCCCGCTGCACGTCGCCGAAGAGCGTCTCCGCCGCTCCGTCGATTTCGAAGAACTTCTCCCCGCCGCCGACCTGATCGTCAATTCGGCCACCGGCTCGGTCGCGCTCTTGCCCCTCCAGATCGCCATGGCCGCCGCCTTGCCCATCGTCTCCACCGCCACCTACACCGCCTCCGAATTGCTCGAGGACCACCACACGGCCCTGATAGCTCCCAAGCATTCCCCTCGCCTGCTTGCCCAACGCATCCTCCAATTGCGCGAAGACTCCTCCCTCCAATGGCACCTCGCCGACAAAGCCCGCGCCGAAGCCTACGAGTTCTTCCCCCTTACCCGTTTCCTCGACGACTACCGCCAACTCTACCGCCAGCTTATTGCGCCCACCCCCCAGCCCCTCGCAACCTGATCTCCAGGAAACTCATCCCCCAAGTCTCCCCCTCTGCCGAGCCCTTCCCCGTCTGCGCCAAAACAAAGACGTACCCCGGGGCATCTTGCCCGTGCGCGTCTATCGTGGCATGGGCGGCTCGCCCATGCATTCCCCTCAGTGCTTATCCCCTCTGCCGAGCCCTCTGCTACCAGCCGGTATTCATCGGTGTATATCTGTGCCCCATCCGTGGCAAT
>JBLNDH010000446.1:0-3174 GCA_050261455.1 Bacillota bacterium | reverse complement strand
GTGCGGTTGCGGGGGTTGGGGGGGTGTTGACACACCAACGTTCTGCCGCGGCCCCGGCCGGACGCACTCCCCCCGGCCCGGCCCGGCCGGATGGTTCCAGGCGTAAGAGGGAGAGTGCCTGTGAACCGATTCAGGCCGGGCGCGGCGCGACTGAGCAAGGGATGGGGGCAGGCGAGCGGTTCGGAAGCGACAAGCCGCCTGGTGTTGCAGCAAATCGAGCGAAAGAGGCGGGCGTACCTGTTGTATTACAGGAGCCAGCCGCTGCCGAAACAGTTGCTGGTGGATCTGACGGTGAGTAGTTTCCGGATGGATCACCTGCGGATCAGCGAGAGGGAAGTGGGGGAGGCGTTTGGGTGCGGGGCCGAGGGGCGGGCATTTCGGATTCGGCCGATTCTGCGAATTCGGAATCACGCGGCGATTCTCATTCACATGGACAGGATGGTTCGGCGTGGCCAGGAGCTGCGGGCGGAGACCGCGGTGAGATGGTACACGTCGATCAGTTGCGGGCTGTCGACTGCGCAGGTGGAAGCGTCGCAACTGGAGCGGCTGGAGGCGTGTTTGCGGCGGATGAACGTGCCGCGGCTGCGGCTGCGGGCGGCGGTTGCGGAGATCGCGGGGGTGCACGTGGAGCTTCTGCGGGACCCGGTTTTCCCGGGATTCAATGGGATCGTGGCGAGATTGCTCCTGCAGTATCACCTGGGGAGGTGCGGGTTGCCGCCGGTCGTGTTTGATGCGGAACGGGATCGGGGGGGGATGGCGGAACAGGAGACGCTCGTGCCGCGGTTGATGAGGTTGATCGCGGAGAGCTGTAGGGGGCTGGTGGGGAAGGTGAATCCGAAGGAGGAAGGGGAAAGGAGGTACGGAGGCACGTAGGCACGAAGGCACGGAGGGAGGGACAAGGGAAAGCAGGGATGCAGGGGATGGGGCGGTGGCACCAAGAATCTTCGCACGCGGAGAAGAAACGAAGGGATTGGCGGAAGAACGCGATTGGATCCGCGAAACCGCCAGCGTATGGGGAGGCGAGGCGGCGAAGGAGGCGAGCAGCGCTTAATTGACAATTGCAAATTGTCAATTTGCAATTGTCAATTGAGGGGGACCCCAGGGATTAATTCCGGGGCTTGGAGACAGGGGGGCAGGGTTGGGTTGGTGTGGGACTGTTCCGGAAGAACGGGATGAAATGAAGCAGCCCCCGGCGGTGGGCCGGGGGCTGAATAGTGATTGCCGGAGCGAAGGGGGTTAGGCGTTGCGGATCCTGCGGATGCGGTTAGCACCGAGGGCGCCGAGGAGGCCGAGGCCGGCCCAAGCGGCGGAGGGGAGGGGGACGGCGGTGGCGAAATTGCCGATGGTGGCATCATAGGAAGCCGGGCCGGTGATCTGGTAGCTCAGTTGATCCACATCGGCGAAGTTGATGCCGGTGAAAGCGGAGAAGGGGAGGACCAGATGGCCGCCACCCGCGGGGATGTTGATCGACGCGCTCCTGGTGAGGGGCGTGCTGGCCTCAGCGCCACTGGTGACGAGGAGGGTCAGTTGGCCGCCGGCCTGATCGGCATCCGCGAAATCCATGGTGAAGAAGTGGTCGGCGGACAGATCCGCGTTGAGGAGCCCGGAGGGGCCGAAGCCATACTTGAAGGCGAAGGTGCCGATAACGCCATCGGTGCAGTTGATGGTGGCAACGCCGTGCTCATAGCGATTCAGGTCGGTCTGCATTTCACCGGCGCCGGTGGCGAGGGTCATATCGACGGTGCGATCGCCGCCGATGACGTGCGACAGGCCGCTCATCGTCTCGCTGCTGGAAATGGGCGCATGGGTGTTGAGTGTGGTAATGAGGTACGCTGGCCCGGGCATGGCGGGTGCGTCGAAGGCGTCGATGACGGTGGCTGCAGAAGCCGAACGGGCCGACAGCAGGCCAGCACTCGCGAGGACCGCCAGACCACAGAAACGAGCTTTCCAAGTGTTCAGAACCATATGCATCTTTCTCCCTCCGCAGCCGCATCGGCGCGGAAATGCGTCGGTGCAAGCCGTGTCCCCTATGCCTGTCCGCTGGCGAGCGGTGGCGCAGGCCGACATACCCAGACGGCTCGGCACACGTACAAAGCCTCGTATTTCGCAGACGCTCGTGAGATGGCGAACTACTGCATCTCGATTGAAAAATCCCTTCCTCGGATTGTTCGATGGCATATTCTGCCACAGGAATTGGCGAAGGCAAAACCACGATGCTTTTTGTTGCCAGGCGGTAAAGAACAACGAATTGGGACCGAACTTATAGGATGTGGGGTGGGTGACTGGGGTGTTTATTGCTTGCTGGTATTTGCTTGACGTGGGTGTGGCCGAGCGGTAGGTTTCGGCGTTGGCGAGACGGGTTCGGCGGTATTATTGGCGCCTGCAGAGGAGGATCCCATGAGGCGAGCGGCAGGGTGCGTGGGTGTGCTGGCGGTGGTGATGATGGCAGTGCAGGGCAATGCGCGGGGGGCGATGATCTACTGGACCGACCCGGATGCGGCGAAGATTCAACGGTTCGATACGGAAGGCCTGGGCAAGATAGAGGATGTGCTGACACGGGCGGAGGGTCTGATCGAGCCACGGGGGATAGCGCTGGATGTGGCGGGGGGAAAGATGTACTGGGCAGATAACGGGGCGGATCGGATTCGGCGGGCCAATCTGGATGGCTCGGGTGCGGAGGATGTGATCAGCAGCGGGCTGAGCTTCCCGGCGGATCTGGCGCTGGATACCCAGGGTGGGAAGATCTACTGGGCGGATCGGGATGCCAATGCGATTCGCCGGGCGAACCTGGACGGGAGCGGGGTGGAGACGGTGCGTAGTGGGGTGGTGCAGCCGTATTTTATGACGCTGGATGTCATGGGGGGGAAGGTCTATTGGAGTGATTTCGACAGCGGGAGCATCCATCGGGCGAATCTGGATGGAACGGGGGTAGTGGAGAATGTGATTACGGGGTTGGATCGGGTGCGGGATATCGGATTGGACCTGGCGGGGGGAATGATGTACTGGGGTGATCGCGATACGCACAAGATCCAACGGAAACGGCTGGATGGGACGGGGGGTGTAGAAGATTTGTACAACGCGGCGGATGGATTGGATCGGCCACATGGGTTGGCGTTGGATGGGGAGGCGGGGAGGATCTATTGGACGGACACGCAGATGCATTCGGTGCGATGG
>JBLNDH010000445.1:0-2751 GCA_050261455.1 Bacillota bacterium | reverse complement strand
GCCCTCGCCGCCCCCAGCCGAATAAACCGCCCCGCCCGAACCTCAAACACCCCCTCCGATCTCTCCATCACCCGCGGCGCCGGCAACAGTATCATTCCTGACTGACTCATCATGCTTCCCTCAAAATACTACTCTCTCAAATTGACAATTGAGAATTGTCAACTATTGATTGTCAATTAAGCGCTGACGCCTGCACTCGCCATCCGACCCGATAAACGCTTGCGGTTTCGCGGACCCAATTGAGCCCATCCGCCCCCTCTCCTCTCTCCTGACCCCCGACCCCTCACCCCTGACCCCCGCTTTCCTACGCCACTGCCCCCTCCGGCACCTCCGCCAAATCCTTCGCAATCCAATCCGCCCCCGCCTTCCGCAACGTCTCCGCATCAAAACTCGTCGTCAACCCCAGGCACCGTGCTCCTGCCGCCTTCCCCGCCCGAATCCCATTCGGCGCATCCTCCACCACCAGACATCGCCGCGCATCCAACCCCAGCCGCTGCGCCGCCAGCAAAAACGCCTGCGGATCCGGCTTTTTCCGTTCCACATCGCTCCCCGTCACCACTGCATCGAACGTCTCCGCTGGCACCCCGATCTCCTTCAGATTTCCCTCCACTTTGATCAGATCCGCGCTGCTGGCCACTGCCAGCTTCAGCCCGCGCTGCCGGCAATCCGCGATGAACTCCACCGCCCCCGGCAACGGCCCCAGCCGCCCCTTGATAATCTCCAGGTAGATCTGGTATGTCCGCTGCTTGTCCGCTGGCATCCGCAACTGAATGCCATACTTCTCCGCCACGCCCCCCAAATACCGATTCTCGCCCGCCCCCACGAACGGCACGAAATCCTCCGGCTTCACCTTCACCCCATGCGCTTCCTCAAACATCCGGCAAGCCGCCTCACAGATGAACCGCTCGGAATCGCACAACACTCCGTCCATGTCGAAAATCACGCCCTGAATCGATGACATGTCCCGTAGTGTAGTTCGTCCCGTCAAATCAGCAAACCATCCCAATCCCCTCTAGCCCCCCTCGCCTGGTGGATGCCCCGTTTACTGTTCCCCGTTTAGCGGCGGCCCGCAGGGCCGGGCTCTCTCCCCCCATTCCCGCCACCCCTCCAACGCAAAAGCCCGCGGACGCAAATCATCCGCGGGCTTCCCTGATTCATCCCGAATATCAATCCGGCTCGGTGCGCGGAGCGTCCGGCTGCGTCTGTGGCATCGGATTCCATGGTTCGATGTCGAGAACAGCCTGCATCGGCATCGAGGCCGCTACGTGCCCGTCCAGGTACAGATAGTTCGAACCCACGTTCGTCCCATGGCGATACTGTTCAACCAAGTCGTCTCTAAGAAATTGGCCCAGATCCATATGGTAGTCCGCTTTGTTGCTCTTCTTCTCCCCGGCCACAATGATCCGCGCGGGGTCCATTCCCTTCGTCTTTCCGAACTTGATATCGCCCTGCAAAACATACACGTTCAAAATGTAAGAGTGCTCTTCCACCGGCTCTACATCCGCCGGGCACCGCAGCAGCGGATGATTCCACAGTGGCGGCTTGAACACCTTCGTCGGCCACCTCTCCTCGCGTGCCACGCCTCCACCCAAATGCTTCCCATCCTTCCCCACCGGAATCATCTGCCCGCGATTCTCATTCGCATACATCAACAGATACATCCCGATCTGCCTCAGGTTGGCCGCGCACGCCACCGTCTTCGATTGCCGCTGTGCCGCCGACAACGCCGGCATCAAAATCGAAATCAACACGGCAATGATGCCAACCACCACCAACAGCTCAACCAGGGTAAAACCTCGTCGCCTGCACATGACATTCCTCCGTGTTCCCTGAGCGGTACCTACAACTCGTTAGACGCTGCACAAACCCAAGAGATGCATTTTTCACAAAACCGCTCGGCCGGGGCTTTCCCCCTTATCTACCCTACCACCGTTCGCACGTTGCTTCCCAACAATAGGCGTAGTCGATATCACCTCGAATCTACGTCTCGTAAGGCTCAAAATGTGCATGCAAACCGCTTGCCGATGAGCAAATTGCCGCACACCTCAATCCCCGTCGCTTCCACCTCCGCCAGCCCGCAAGCTTCATGCAACCCTTGCCCAATGCTTGACCTAAAGCGACCCTTCGCGTACACATTTCCTCTTTTGTCATTCGTGTAGAATGGATTTTTTACCACTATGTCAACGTATTTAGGCCGTACTTATTCTCTGGGGGCTGTCGCTGGTTTCCTGGGAATCTTGCTCCTAAGTGGTGCAGGCGTCGCGCATGCCTCCGCTGCAACCGCGCCCACCACTGCCGCTTCCATCGTAGCCAGCGAACAAATCAGCCTGCTCTGGTCCCTTCCCTTTGTGCTGTTGTTGGCCTGCATCGCCCTGATGCCGTTCATCCATAAGCACTGGTGGGAAAAGTACTATCCGGTCGTCGCCGTCTCCCTCGGCGCCATCGCCGCCTACTACTACTTCGCGCTCGCCCCCAGCCCCAAACGCTGGCTGGAAGAGATGGAGTCCTATATCAGCTTCATCGTCCTCCTCGGCTCCCTCTTCGCCGTCAGCGGCGGCATCGTCATTCACGTCAATCGCAAAGCCACACCCCTCGCCAACTGCGTCATGTTGGCATTGGGCGCCATCGCCGCCAACTTCTTCGGCACCACCGGTGCCTCCATGCTCCTCATCCGCCCCTACCTCCGCATGAACAAAGGCCACATCAAACCCTACCATGTGGTCTTCTTTATCTTCGCCGTCTCCAACGCCG
>JBLNDH010000444.1:0-7672 GCA_050261455.1 Bacillota bacterium | reverse complement strand
GGGTTGGCTTCGGGGTGGCCCAAGGAATCAAAACCATGATGCTGATGACCCAACTGAAGGTGCTGACCCTCGTGCTGGCCTCCGTGCTCGCTACCGGTGGCGCAAGCTGGTTGGCTCTGATGCAAGTGGCGCCCAAGGCCGCAGCGCAGCACCCCACGACCAACCCAGCCGCTGCTGACCAGGTCCTGATCGATCGAACCACGCCCCAGAAAGCAATCGAATCGCTGATCCGCGCCATGAAGGCCTCCGACCGTCAGAAAACGTGCCTATGCCTAGGCGTAGACCCCAATCGCCCCAAGACGCCCATGGACGCCGTCGTCGATCTTACCCTTGTGGAAAACCGTCTGATTCGAGCAGGGGCAAAAGCCTTCGGAGGCAACGGCGAACAGGTGCGAAATGCCCTGACGATCGATGGCATGGCTCAGATGATACTCGCCTCCACCCTCGCGGTGGGCAATCGCCCGATGATCAACGGCGACTCCGCCACGCTGGTCATTGATCTGCCCGAGCTGGCCTTCCCCTGGTTGCCGGAGGACTTTGGCCTGGTGTTTCGCCTCTGGCAGGGGAAAGCCATACGCTTCCGCAAGCAGGACAATCAGTGGATTGTTGATCTCGATCACACAGCCCACGTCGAGATAGTCCTCTTCGGACAGACTTCGCGGGAAAACACTCCGATTAAGGATCCCAATGCGCAGGTGGTGCTGCTCACGGAATTCGTCCGGATCATCGACCAGATGACGGAGGACATCGAGCAGGGCCGACTGAAGTCGCCCAAAGCCGCCAAGGACGCCACCTGGCCGCGCCTCCAGCAGGTCCTGGACAAGCAGGGACCCTATGTGGGACTGAGTTGCCTCGTGCTGCCGCTGGACAACTGAATAGATCCTCCTACACCGGAAGTGCTCGCCTCCCTCCAAGCCCAGCGATTCCTCCCTGGCTCTCCTGCGTGTAAGGGCACGGGCCTCCCTATCCGCCCGCCATTCCCACAGCCCGACCCACGGGTCCATCGCGTTCCCCTTCGACGGACACACCTCCTTGCCCGTTTAGCGCCGCCCCGCAGGGGCGGGTTTTCCGCGCAATGCCCCCTCCTCCACAACCCATCAAACCCGCGGTGATGCTCCACTACAGCAACCCCCTCATCCCGCAGATCCCCAAGACAATTGCTCCCACGACAAGCAGCACCAACCCCCATCGCAACCCCAGCCTGCGCCGCCCCCCCTCTTCCCGCACGATATAGCTTCCGCAATGCGGGCAGACCTCCGCCTCCTCGTACACGAACTTCCCGCAATACGGACAGGCTACGCCCGGCGTCTCTTCCTCCCCATCCATATCCGACTCATCCGGCATCTCCCGTTCATCCAGCCCGCCCTGTTCGTCATCCTCAAACGACACGACGCCTCCGCTTCATCCATTCACCTGGACAAGCATCTTATGCAACGAGGTCGTTCCTGTCGCCGGCGACGTCCGCTCATCCGTTGTCTCGCCTGCTCCGGATGGACTCCAAAATCGTCTTCCCCTTGCCCGTATGGAACACCGGCTTGCTCGGCAGCACCTTCTGCGTCACCGCAAACGTCTGCGTGATGATCTGATCCGCCTTCACTTTCACATTCACCGCCCCCTTGGGCGCCGACTGCCGCCAACCCTTCGGCAAACTCACCGCCACCCGATACGTCCCCGGCAGCACATCATCAAAGACGTACCGCCCTCGACGATCGGTAACCGTCCCAACCTCTTTCCGATCACGCCGCCCGTTGTCATTGCTGTCAATAAAGACATTCCACCCGGCCAATCCCTGTTCGTGCCGATCCCAGTTTCCCTCCCCGCTGACATCATTGAACACCCACCCGCTGATCGTCCCCTTCGCCTGGCTCACCTTCACCGGCACCTTGCTTCCCGCGGCAAACGTCCCATCCTCATCCGTCGCCGTTGCCAAAATCTCGAAATTGCCCGCCTTGCTATAGCGGTGCGTAACCTGCGACGGATTGCCCTTGATCGTCTCGACCCGCCCATCGCCCCAGTCGATCCGCCAGGACTTAATGGCATCCTGCCCCGGATCGCTGCTGCCCAGCGCCAGCACATACTCCTTCCCCGTCGTAGCCATCGCCCCGCCGCTGATCGCCAGCGTAGGAGCCACGTTGCGAATGGCGGCCTCAATATCTGTCGCAACATACGTCTGACCCCCATCGCTCGCCTTGGCGCCAATCGTGTAATTCCCATCGTCGGCGTAGATGTGAGTAACGGACGAGGGATGCCCCTCGATCGTCTCGATGCGACCATCGCCCCAATCGATGCTCCACGACCGAATGCTGTTTTCATCCACGGCGTCATACGACAATTGCAGCGTATGCCCGGCTCCCTCATTCGTCGTCTGTCCGTTATCGGCAACGCTGACCCCCGACACCACCCGGACCGCCTGCGACTCCTCGCCACCCACCCGCCACAGTTCCGTACCGCTGCTGCCCCGGCCAGTGAAGAACAGCATATTGCCCGCGCTCGACAGCCGCGATCTGGCATCGACAACGACGCCCGGATCCGTCACCCGCACCATGCCCTCGGTTCCCCCGCCTTCGTAAACATAGAGCCCGCCGTCGCCATAGCAGACCAATGTGCCATTCGAATCCTGTGCCCTCTCAATGGACGAGGGAGTCCCAGAAATGCTGACGATGCTGCCCTCAATGCCGTCGGCTTTCCAGATGGTGTCAACTGTATGCGAAGGCTCGCTGTAACCGACAAGATACAACTGCTCCCCGGCTTCGACGATGTAGCTGGCATACTCGGGGTTCAGATTCGTCAATTGCCTCGTGCCTGCAACGGTGCCATCAGTGCTCCACAGTTCCCAGCCATGCTCCGCACCGGAACTCAAGAAACACATCACCCCGTTCACGAAGTTCCCCATGTTATTGAAGCCGCCACCCAGGAGGAGCGTTGGGGGCGTCTCGCCATCCGTCGTCCAGCAGGAAGCTGCGCTCTCTTGGCTCCAGGTTATATAAAGAAGATGGTGATTGACGACCAGCAGGCCGCCGAGGACGGGAGGGCTGGAGAACGAGGTGACCAGACTGGTCCCGCCTGGCGTGCCATCAGTCGCCCACACCTGGCTCTCGCCTGACAACATATAGCCGAAATAGGTCTTCCCATCCATTTCAACCACGCCCCCGGTGACGGAACCGCTGGGCAAACCGCCTGCGACCAGCATCGTCCCCGCTGCTGTGCCGTCGCTCTTCCAGAGTTCAACCCCATCGTTGCCTCGAACAGTGCAATAGACGGTGTTGTTGGCGACCATGCCGTACGATACCAAGTCGCGTGACTCAGGCAGGAAGTCCGCAGGCGCCGTGGTAACGCCATCCGTCACCTTGTTGCACCCATCTGCGCAGTAAATGGCCCGGTTCCCCAAGGCGACAAGCCGTAGAATCTCATTGCTGAATCGATCCAACGCCGTGGTCCCCGCCTCCGTGCCATCGCTCGTCCACAGGGCGGTCTCGCGGGGCTGACTCGCAGGACCGACTCTCGGCATCGTCAACAGAACCATGTGACCGCCGATGTTGTAGAACTGGGTCGCGGATGAATCGAATTGCCTGCAGCCCTCAGACCCTGGCTCCAGCGCCTTGACTCGTTGCGTTCCCGCCGCCGTGCCATCCGTTTTCCACAACGCCACCGTATCCCCATCGTCGGCCGTGAAATACCCCAATCCCCTGTACTCGAAAACCGCCGACGGATTGCTGAACGTTCCCACCAGCACCGCCGCATTGCTCTTCGCCGACACCGCCTCATGCACCCCATCTGCCGCCGTCGCATACGCCGAAATGCTATAGCTCCCGCTCCCCGCGTACGTATGGCTAGCCGACGCCGGATGACCCTCCAGCGTCTCCGTATGCCCATCTCCCCAGTCGATCGTCACCGAACGAACCGAACTCAAATCCAGGCCCCCGTACCCGAAATTCAGCGTATACGCCGCTCCCCCCACAACCGTCCCGCGCCCGCGTATCGTGATGTTCGCCAACGGCTCCGTCACCGCCACCTTCACCGGCCCGCCGGTAATCACCCAGGGCTTGCTGTTGTAGCTCCCCACGGGCTCTTCGGCGCTGAAATAGATCCGCCCATCAACCAGCTTCGGCTTATACACTTCAACCCAATTGGGATGCGTCGCCAGCAATGGAGTGATGGCCCCCGCGTCATCCATCTGATAAAGCTCCAGCCGCCGCTGCTCGTCCCGCGTGCTCAGGATCAGCAAGTCATTAAACACGATCACGCTCGTGGGGTTGGTGCCGAGCTTGCTGAGGATGTCGTCCGCTTTGGTCACCTCGTGCCCATCCGTCTGCCAGAGTGTCACCTCATTGCCATCGCCGGCGATGAAGTACAACTTCCCATTATGCTCAAACAGATCATCGGGGACGCTGCCGTAGGGTTCGTAGCCTAGCACACGCCCCGTCGAACGGATCTCATACGACCCGGGATGCAGGTCCTTGATCAGCCAGGCGCTGGTGGCCGAGTCACTCGTCGCCCACAACTCCGATCCATAGCTCCTGTCATAGGCTCTGAAGAAGATCGTGTCACCGATGCTCATGAAATGGCTTGGCGCCCGATCCAGGGGAAGTGGATCCGAATAACTTGGTGAATAAAACGGGTCATACGCATAGAACTTATGCAACATCACGGCCTCGCCCCCGTTCCCGTCATCACGCCACAATTCCCACTGTTCTCCCGGCCCAATGAGCAGGATGGGATCCGGCTCGTTGCTCTTCTTGCAGTAGTAGTGCGCACCCCCGGGGCTGGTGAATTCGTGCGCGTCTGCGGGGTCGTTCCAAGGATAGCTGTCCGTCGGCGATGCCCCATAGAGCTTGGACGAAATCCCGTCCTCATCGGTCACCGACGCCGTGATCGTGTAATTGCCTTTCGCCGTATACGTATGCCTGACCGAGGAAGGATTGCCCTCAATCGTCTGGACCGAACCATCGCCCCAGTCAATCGTCCACGAGCGAATGTGATCATCGCCCGGATCGCTCGCCCCAAGGCTCAGCTCATATGCCCTCCCGACCACCACCCTCTCATCGCCTCGGATAGTCAAGCTCGGCAGCACGTTCCGGATCGTGGCCACCACATCGGGCGCTGCATAGGTGTGTGTCCCGTCGCTGGCCGAAGCCGTAATGGTGTAAGCCCCGTCGTCAGCATAGGTATGGGTAATGGAAGCGGGATGCCCGACGATGGTCTCCACCATCCCATCCCCCCAGCGCACAGTCCACGACTCAATATGGTCCGCCGCCACGCCATCGTAAGCCAGCTGCAGCGTGTAAGCCGACCCTTCACCAGTGACCTGCCCGGTACTGGAAGTCTCGACCGCCGTGACCACGCGGACAACCTGTGTCCCATCCCCGCCCAGTCGCCACAACCCCGGCTTATTGCTGGCGACATCCGACGCGTTGAAGAACAGCATCTCGCCCGCTGTCGATACATGCGATGTGTACTGGACCTTAATGGCCGTCGGATCGCTCAGCCGCACGATGCCATCGGCTTTCCACGATTCATAAGCATAGAGGCTGTCCCCGGCGCGGAACACCAACATGTCATTCGAGTTCCGCAGATCTTGCACGCCGACAGGAGCCCCAGGCATGCTGACTGTGCCCGCTTCCGTCCCGTCTGTTCCCCATAGTTTCATGGGTTCGCTGGAATTGGTGGCATACTCCCGGAAATACACCTTGTCCCCGACGCGGACACCATCGTAAATCGACGAACTCCCAGCCCCAGCCGTCAAATCCTTCAGCAATTCCGTGCCCGCCACCGTCCCGTCGGTCCTCCACAGTTCCTTCCCATGCTCCGCATCGTAGCTTTCGAACAGGATAGCACCGTCAAGACTCCCAACCAGCGGGGTCGAATCGCAGCGGTCCTTCAGCAGAACCGTCCCTGCCGCCGTGCCATCGCTCTTCCACAACTGCCATGGTGCACTGTTGGAGTAGAGAACGTACAGCAGCGACCCATTGACGCTCAGCAATTGCGTGACGCTGCCGGCCCCCACCCCCCCGGCGATCATCTTGGTACCCTGCGGCGTGCCATCGGTTGTCCACAACTGGCTATCGTGGGGGAGGCCATACTCGTCGGTTGGGCTGTAAATAAAATACGTCTTCCCGGCAACCTCGATGAATTCGCCAAGCTGGCCACGCGGAAGGTCGTCCCTGAGCAGGATGTTTCCTTCGGCCGTGCCATCGCTCGTCCAGAGTTCATTGTTGAGGTTTCCCTGGCGAGTGTAGTAGAACCTGTTATTGATGCCCGCCAACTGGTGCGGGTCGCTGCTCCGATTCGGAGCGGAGAAGTCCGCCTTCGTGACACTAACCCCATCTGTCCTGTAATAGCCGTAACCAGTGCTATAAAAAATCTCATCGCCAAACGGAATTGGCGAAAAGCTCCCGTCGGCGAGCCCGCTCAGCATCCGGGTCCCTGCTGCTGTGCCATCTGTTGTCCAGAGGTATTGGTATCCTGGGAAGTGAGTGGCCTCGTCGCCAAAGCCATGCATCACAAAGAGCAGGCGGTCACCGAGGCTGTAGAACGTCGTCTCGGAAGAGACGAACATCGGGACAGGACTGTTCTCATCCCATTTCAGTTCCGTGATCAGAGTTGTTCCCGCCGCCGTCCCATCGGTTCTCCATAACGCCGGGTGGTAATGATCTGCCGTGAAATACTTCCATCCCTTGAACTCAAATACCACCGAAGGATTGCTGAAGTTCCCCACCAGCACCGGCGTGCCCAATTGCGCCGACCCCGCCTCATGCTCCACCCCATCCCCCGTCGTCGCATGCGCCGAAATCGTGTAATTCCCCACCGCCCCATACGTATGGCTCGCCGACGACGGATTCCCCTCCAGCGTCTCCGCCTGCCCATCGCCCCAATCAATCTTCCACGACCGAATCGAATCAACTGCCGAACCCGTTGCCGAAAGATTCACCGTATACGGCACCCCCTGAACAATGCTCCCTTCTCCGCGGATCACCGCCCGAACATCGCTGCTGCTCTCCGCCGCCAGGATCGCCGGGAACATCGGCTCCGCCACGGCATCGGCTTGCGCCGGCAATGCCGACAAAAGCGTGCGCCCCTCCAAGTGCTCAATGCAGGGCCTGATCGAGCAGCGAAGTGCTAAATCCCGCCGAGCGCAAGAGGCCAATGCCGACACGCCACGCGATGCCTGGGTCTTCTGACGCATGAATTACCCCTTCTGGACGCACCGCGAGACTGAAGCGCGGCCGCTGCGGACTCATCCCACAGCCCACCCCTGCAATCAGGCGTGCTCTCCATGATGCAACTGCGAACCCTGTTTCCCTCGGATGCCGGCACCCAGCCGGCATGATTCTGAATAAGTATACTCCAGAGCCCGCCGGCTGACAAAGAAATCTCACACAAGAAATCTCATATAACTGTCTCTTGAGATATGGTTTAGAACTGGTGCCTTATTCGCCCCGCTCCCCCCTCTCTCAACCCCCACCCCAATCGTTGCGCTTCGGCCGAAAATCCAACCCCCTTTTCCTCGTTTTCCCAAGGAAAACCCCGCCCCACTCAAAATCCGTTGCGCCCCAACCCCCTCTTTCGCGCAACACCTTCGGGTATAGGGAGGCATTGCTTATGCGTGCGTGGATCGTCCTACAGCAATTTCCGAAACGTAGCACGGGCATCTTGCCCGTGCGCGATCGTGGCA
>JBLNDH010000443.1:0-4253 GCA_050261455.1 Bacillota bacterium | reverse complement strand
GCTCCCGATCGCGACCCGATCTCCTTTACCCTCGAAGGATGCAACGATCCCAACGCCCGGACCGAAGGCTTCAGCGCGTGGATCCCGATCGCTTATGGCCTGACTGGCCTGAGCAGCGACCCCGGCCGCAATACCTGGCAGGCCGCCGGTTCCGAGGCGTCGTTCGCGAATACGACCGCCTATACCTCGTACCGTCTGCTGATCACCACTGTCCGCACGGGTTCGACTAACAGCATGCAGGTCGGCGAAGTGGAATTCCTCGGCGCCGCCGTCCCCGAGCCCGCATCACTCTCGCTACTGGCGTTCGCTGGCCTCCTTATCCGCCGGCGAATTTGATCCCAAATCGGTAAGGCAGCGACTCTCGCTGTAACCAGGGCAGGATCAGTCATATCAGCTGATCCTGCCCTGGTTTTTTCTGCCGTCGAGTTTTGAGTCTACCTTGTATTGTGGGATGACGCTCCGCGGTTGTTCGGAAGCTCAACCGGCTTAACTCGCCAAAATCACGATCCAAGTTCATAACACGCTCGAGAGATGGCGTTAGCGGCCGTGTGCATTGGGCCTGTCGCGGGTAAGCTTGAGCTTCTCAACGAGAAGACGCATACAAGAAAGGTCCGTCAAGGAGAGCGAACCATGGTCAGGCGTGTAATGTTGGTTTCATTGGTGCTGTGTGTTTTGTCGTATCTGCCCAGCGCATCGCAGGCGGCTACGATGGTGGGGGGGCTGCGGTGCGAGTATCTCAGCAACCCTCTGGGCATTGATGCAGTCCGGCCGCGTTTGAGCTGGGTGATCACCTCGGACCGCCGCGGCGAACGGCAGACCGCGTGGCAGGTGCTGGTGGCTTCATCGCCCCAGTTGTTGGCGGAAGATCGTGGCGACCTGTGGGACAGCGGCCGAGTTGCTTCCGATCAGTCGATCCAGGTGGAATACGCCGGCAAGCCGCTGACTTCGCAAATGCGCTGCCACTGGAAAGTGCGTGTGTGGGATCGGGATGGCAAACCCTCGGCGTGGAGCGAGCCGGCCATTTGGTCGATGGGACTGCTTGCGCTGACCGATTGGCAGGGGCAGTGGATTGGATACGACGCTGCCTATCAGTCGTCGCCGGACGATGCCCTGTTTACCATCCAAAGCCTCAAGTGGGTGCGTTTCCCGCAGAAGCAGGCCAAGGCGGGTGTTTACACGACCTTCTTCCGGAAGCGGATCGATCTGCCCGCGGATCGTCCGATTCGACGCGCGGTGCTGGCACTTTACGCTTTCAATTCCTGTGATGCCGCGGTGAATGGCAAGGCGATTGGTCAGGCGGTCCATTGGGATCGTACTGCGCGACTGGACGCGACGGCCGCCCTGCAAGCAGGCGCGAATGTGGTGACGCTGGCGGCCAGGCACAGCGACAACTACTCGCCTGCCGTGATCGGCCGGTTGATCGTGCAGTTTGGCTCGGGCAATGACCTGGTCGTGCCGATCGACAACACGTGGAAGGCATCGCAGGAAGCGGCGGGTGACTGGGATAAGGCTTCTTTTGATGACAAGGAATGGCCAGCGGCGGAGGTCTTCGACAACACGCCCTGGAATGGCCCGCCGCCGGTGGCGGACCTGGCCCGCATTCCGGCGCCGTATCTGCGAAAAGACTTTGCGGTTGCTCAGGGGATCAAGCGGGCTACCGTCTATGTGACCGCCCTGGGTGCTTACGAGTTGCACCTCAACGGAAAGCGAGTGGGGAAGGATGTGCTCACGCCCGGCTGGACCGAGTTCCGCAAGCGGGTGCATTACCAGACCTACGATGTGACGGCGCAGGTTGCCAGCGGGGCCAATACCCTCGCCGCGATCCTCGGGGACGGCTGGTATGCCAGCGACTTGGCCCACCTGGCGAAGCGCAACGTCTACGGCGGCCGTCCGCGGCTCCTGGTGCAGTTGGTGATCGAACTGGTCGATGGCAGCACCCAGACGATCGTGAGCGACGGCACGTGGAAGGCGGCCTACGGGCCGATTCGCCACGCCGATCTCCTGATGGGGTGTGAGTATGACGCCCGACTGCTTATGCCCGGCTGGGATGCGGTAGGCTTTGATGATCGAGATTGGAAGCCGGTGGTGACGGAAGGATTGACGGATCGAAAGATCCAGGCGGCGGTCGCGGAGCCGTCGCGGGTCATCCAGGAACTTCCGGCCCGTAAGCTCACCGAGCCCAAGCCCGGGTGCTGGACCTTCGACCTGGGCCAGAACATGGTAGGGTGGGTGCGGCTGAAGGTGCGCGGTGCGGCCGGTCAGCGCATCACCGTGCGCCATGGCGAGATGCTCAATAGCGATGGCACGATCTACACGGCGGCCCTGCGGAGTTGCCCGGCTGCGGATTTCTACGTGCTCTCGGGCAAGGGCGAGGAGATCTTGGAGCCCTACTTCACCTTCCATGGCTTCCGATACGTCGAGGTCCGCGGGCTGATGACGAAGCCCGAACTCGATGCCATGACCGGCGTCGTTGTGCACACCGATATGCGACGAACCGGCAGCTTCGAATGCTCCAGCCCCCTGATCAACCAGCTCTACAGCAACATCATCTGGGGCCAGAAGGGCAATTACCTGGAGGTGCCCACCGACTGCCCGCAGCGTGATGAGCGAATGGGTTGGACCGGTGATACGCAGTTCTTCGCGCCCACGGCAGCGTACAACTTCGACGTGGCGGCGTTCTTTACCCGTTGGCTGACCACGTGCCGGGACAACCAGTTCCCCGATGGCACATTTCCCCACGTGGTGCCGGACATCATGGGCGGCGGCGGCGCCACCGCCTGGGGCGATGCGGCGCTGCTCTGTGCCTACAACATCTACCGGGCGTATGGCGATACCCGCCTGCTCTCGGAGCATTTCGCATCGATGGATCGCTACATGCGCTGGCTTGCGGGCAAGACCAAGAATGGCATCTCCGAGGTCGGCGGCTTCGAGGATTGGCTCAATGCAGGTGGTGGTGCGAATAGCAAGGCCATCGACACCGCCTACCATGCCCACCTCGCTCGCATCATGTCGGAGATGGCCCAAGCTCTCGGACGCAACGAGGATGCCCAACGCTATGCCAAGTTGCATGAGGAAGTGAAGGCTGCGTTTGTGAAGGCGTTCCTCCAGTCGGATGGATCGCTCAAGGATTGCAGCCAGACCGGGTATGCCTTGGCCTTCAGCATGGGCCTCCTGCCGGAGGACATGCGGGAAAAAGCCGCAGCGAAGTATGTGGAGGAGATCAAGCGATTCGACTGGCATTTGGCGACGGGGTTCATCGGCACGCCGCGGTTGTTGCCGGGGCTCCATGCGGCCGGTCGCGATGATGTGGCTTATCGCTTGCTCCTGCAGGAAACCTATCCCTCCTGGCTGTTCCCCGTGAAAAATGGCGCAACCACGATGTGGGAACGTTGGAATGGCTGGACGCCGGAACAGGGGTTTGGCGACATCACAATGAACTCGTACAACCACTATGCCTTCGGCGCGGTCGGCGAATACCTCTACGGCATGGTGGGCGGCATCCAGGCGGCGAGCCCGGGTTACAAAACCATCCGTATCCAGCCGGTGATCCAGGAAGGATTGACCTGGACCAAGACGAGCTTTGACTCGATCTACGGCCGCATTGTTTGCAACTGGAAATACGAGGTTGGCCGTGTGACTCTGGATGTCACGATTCCCGCCAATACCACGGCGACGGTGTATGTGCCAACACGGGATCCGGCCAGCGTTACTGAGTCTGGCACGCCCGCCGCAGGGGCTGAAGGCCTGAAGTTCCTCCGCGTAGAGAGCGGGGCGGCGGTGTTCTCGGTGGAGTCGGGCACTTACCGGTTTGTCGCGGAGAAGTAACCCTTCTATTCGTGGATAAACGACGGAGGCCACGCGGGAAAACTCGCGTGGCCTCCGTCTTTCTGTGGGTGGGTAGGAGACTAGGCACTCAGGATCTTCTGCGATGGCTCACGGGGTGAGCTTCTTGATCTCCTGGTGATTCAAGAGGAAGCTGCGACGCTGTTCAGCGAAGGCTTTGAGGCTCATTCCCGATTGTCTGTTGCCGGCTGCGGCCTCCGTGCTCTCCGGCCCCACGCCGCTCTTGAATGCGGCCAGTGTATAGAGCTTGCGCGTATCGGCCTCCACTTCCTTCTCGATCAGCGATCGATACTGATTGACGGTGACCTGGAGCTTGCTCCAGTCCAGATACTCTTCCGCGATGGTACGCACATGCTGGAGATAACGTGCCTTGAGACTCGGGACGGCCAGCAGACGGTTGAAAATAGCCT
>JBLNDH010000442.1:0-11247 GCA_050261455.1 Bacillota bacterium | reverse complement strand
CGTTGAACCATCGGCAGCCGGATCGAGTGCCGGTGGATTTTGGGTCGACGGCGGTGACGGGGATTCATGTCTCAGCCGTGGCACGGCTGCGGAAAGCGGTGTTGGGGGATGAGAGCTATCGCGTGAAAGTGACGGAGCCCTACCAGATGCTGGGGGAGATCGATGATGAACTGCGGAAGGTGCTGGGCATCGATGTGGTGGGAATTCCGGCGCGGAAGACGATGTTTGGGTTTGAGAATAAGGGGTGGAAGCCATTCTCGCTGTTTGACGGGACGGATGTGCAGGTGCCGGAGGATTTCAATATTCGGCGCGATGAGAATGGGGATATTGTGATTTATCCGGAGGGGGATATGACGGTGCCGCCGAGCGGGCGGATGCCGAAGGGCGGGTTGTTTTTCGATTCGATCGTGCGACAGGAGCCGGTGGATGACGAGAAGCTCGACCCGGCGGATAACTTGGAAGAATTTGGCACGCTTGGCGAAGAAGATCTGAGCTATTACCGTCGGATGATCGATCGATGGGGAAAGACCGAGTTGGGGATCACGCTGACGATGCCGGGGACAGCGTTTGGGGATATTGCGCTGGTGCCGGGGCCGTGGATGAAGCATCCCAAGGGGATTCGGGATATCGAGGAGTGGTACATCTCGACGGTGGCCCGGAAGGATTACGTGCTGAAGGTCTTTCAGAAGCAGTGCGAGATTGCGATCGGGAACATCAAGCGATTGATTGGGGTGCTCGGTAATCGGGTGGATGCAACGTTTATCACCGGGACGGATTTCGGGACGCAGCGCGGACCATTCATTTCAAAGGACGCGTATCGAGAGCTGTACAAGCCGTTCCATGTGGCGGTGAACAAATTCATCCATGAGAACACGACGTGGAAGACATTCATTCACTCGTGCGGCTCGGTGTATACGCTGATTCCGGAGTTCATCGAGGCGGGGTTTGATATTCTCAATCCGGTGCAGTGCTCCGCGGCGGAGATGGAGCCGAGGCGGCTTAAGAAGGAGTTTGGGAAACACGTGACATTCTGGGGCGGCGGAGTGAATACCCAACAGACCTTGCCGTTTGGGACGCCAGATGAGGTGTATCGGGAGGTGCGCGAGCGGATCGAGATCTTCGCCGATGGCGGAGGATTCGTCTTCGACGCTATTCATAACGTGCAGGGCAACACGCCGGTGGAAAACTTGATGGCGATGTTCCGGGCAATAAAAGAGAGCCTGTAACGGCCGCGCTTCAATACGCAGCACGCAATACGAGACTCGTATTGCGTGCTGCGTATTGCGTATGGGGCAAAAGTGGGGTTAGCGGCGGGGGCGTTTGGAGAGAGTATCAATCATGACGGCCAGGAGGAGGGTGGCGCCGATGACGAGTTTGTTCCAGTAGACATCGACGCCGAGGAGGGTGAGGGAGCCGGTGATGATGGCCATGAGGAGCGCGCCGAGGAAGGCGCCCAGGACCGTGCCTTCGCCGCCCTGGAGACTGGCCCCGCCAATAATGACAGCGGAGATGACGCGAAGTTCCAGACCGGTGCCAGCGCTCACGGTGGCGGCACCGAGGCGGGCGGTCATGACGATCCCGGCCAGGGCCGCGAGAAAGCCCGTCAGGGCGTAGTTGAACACAGTGATGGATTTGACCGGAATGCCGGAGAGGAGGGCGGCTTTTTCATTACCACCGATGTAGTAATTCTGGCGGAAGAAGCGGCTTTTACGCAGAAGCAGATCGCCGAGGAGGATCAGGACCAAAGCGATGAGAATGGGGTATTGAATGCCCAGCAGACTGCCTTGGCCGATGGTTTTGAAGGAGCTGGGGAGGCCGGCGATGTTCTGGCCTTTGGTGACGACTTCGAGGATGCCCCGGATCACGCCCATCATGCCGAGGGTGGTGATGAAGGGATTGATGCCGATCTTGGCGATGATGAAGCCGTTGACCAGCCCGATGAGCGCTCCAAGGGCCAGGCCGATCAGGATCGCCAGGGGAACGGGCACGCCGTGGAGCATCGCATAGGCCGAGACGGCGCCGGTGAGGGCGACAGTGGACCCGACCGACATATCGAAGCCGCCCGAAACCATGAGGATGGTCATGCCGATGGCGACGATGGATTCGATGGAGACGCCCAGGAGCATGGCGAGGATGTTGCTGGAGGTGAGGAAGAAGTCGGAGGCGAAGCTCATGCCGATCGATGCGAGGATGATGATCAGGAGGATCATGAACTCGCGGAAGCCAGTGAGGCGGCGGAGCAGGGCTCGGCGGGCTGGAGCTGCGTAGGGGAGCACCGGTGCGGGGGTTTGTTTCTCGAGTTCGGTCAGTGGTGCGGGCATATCAGTTCAACTCCACGCCGGTTGCAGCGGCGATGAGGGTTTCTTCGGTGGCGTTTTCGCGAGGGAATTCCGCGACAAGCTCGCCATGGCGCATGACCAGGATGTGGTCGCTGAGGCCGAGGATCTCCTGGAGATCGGAAGAGATCATGAGGATGCCGACGCCGGTCGAGGCGAGGCTGCGCAGCAGAGTATAGATCTCGCTGCGAGCGCCGACATCGATGCCGCGTGTGGGTTCATCGACGATGAGGACCTTGGGGGCGATGCCCATCCACATGGAGAGGAGCACTTTCTGCTGGTTGCCGCCGGAGAGATTGGCCACGCGTTGCCAGACGCCAGGGGTCGCGATCTTGAGGTTTCGCCGGCTGTGCTCGGCGAAGTTGCGAATCGCGGTGTCATTCATCCACCCCAGGAAACTGGCGAAATGACGCAGGCTGGGAGCGACGCAGTTGTCGCGGATGGGCATGCGGAGGAAAAGGCCCTGGTCTTTGCGATCTTCAGTGAGATAGCCGATGCGATGGCGGATCGCTTCCTGGGGAGTGCGGATGCGGAGGAGATGGTTATCGAGGAAAATCTGCCCGGCGTCGAGCGGTTCGATGCCGGCCAGGGCGCGGGCCAGTTCCGTTCGGCCGGCGCCGACAAGACCGGCCAGTCCCAGGATTTCACCCTGGCGGAGAGTAAAGGAAATGTTTTGAAAGGCGCGTTTACGCGTGGCGTTGGCGACTTGGAAAAAAGGCTCGCCGATGGGGGTTCGGCGCCGGCCATAGACGTTGGTGAGTTCCCGGCCAACCATCTTGCGGACGAGGGTTTCCTCATCCACTTGATCAATGTTGAAAGTGTCGATGTATTGGCCATCGCGCATGACGGTGACGCGGTCCGCGATCTCGAAAACCTCCGAGAGATGGTGCGAGATGTAGATGAAGGAAACGCCCTCACGCTTGAGGCGGCGAATGTTGTCGAAGAGCAGACGCGTTTCACGGGATGTCAGGGAGGACGTGGGCTCGTCGAGGATGAGGATGCAGGGCCGATGAGACAAAGCCTTGAGGATCTCGATGACCTGGCGGTGGGCGACGGAGAGCTCTTTGACGGGCGTGGCGGGGTCGATGTCGAGCTCGAAAAGCTTCAGAAAATTGCGGGTCAAGGCATGAAGCTTGGTCCAGTCGATGAGATTGAGACCTTTAGTCGGCTGGCGGTTGGCGAAGATGTTCTCGGCGATGGAAAGGTTGGGGGCGAGGCTGAGTTCCTGAAAGACGACGGCGATGCCTTGCTCAGCGGCGCGATGGGGGTTGGGAAGGGTGATGGGTTGACCGGCGTAGATAATCTGGCCGGAGTCGGGCTGGTGAACGCCGGCGATGATGTTCATAAGGGTGGATTTGCCGGCGCCGTTTTCGCCGACGAGGGCGTGGACTTCGCCGACCTGGAGTTCGAAGCGGGCGTGATCGAGCGCGCGGACGCCGGGGAAGGTTTTGACGATGTCGTGAAGTTGGAGGACGGGGGGGGAGGACATGATTAGGGGGAATGACGAAGGACTAATGACGAATGTCTAAAGAATGACGAAGGCCGAATCAAATCCCAATGACCAAACCCGAATGACTAATGAATGACCAATGACCCAATGACGAAGAGGGGAGATGGTGGAGGGGTGAGATTGGAGGGTGAGGTTGAGGGTCATGGTTTTGTGGTGTGCTGAAGCACACCCTACGAAATCTGAGAAGCCTGACGCCGGCGCGAACATATTAACACATAGAGAATGCTGGAATAAATGAGGCCTGGAATCCATCCGAAGAGAATCCATACAGCATCGAG
Organism: Bacillota bacterium; assembly: GCA_050261455.1. GTDB lineage: Bacteria > Planctomycetota > Phycisphaerae > Tepidisphaerales > Tepidisphaeraceae > JAPLNB01. Next base: position 7,123 of record JBLNDH010000442.1, on the reverse strand, counting down.
CATGCCGGCTTCCCGTTCGGGATCAAGTCTGGAGATCAGTATTCCTGCAAGGAAAAGCGAACCCCAAGGGACGAGGGTACCGAGGACTACCCCAAATGCCTTGAGACGCCAAATCAACACAATCGGAGCGACAATTGCGATTACTAGACTCAGCCAGTCAACCAAAACAGCGAGCATCAGCATGACATGCCTCGGGTTACTTGAGTATGTCCACGCGAGCGTGCTGCAAGTGATTCATTTGCGGCGTACATGGTCATTGACATCATTTGCGTATGAAATGTTGGTAGTTGGATTGGTCGACGATGATGACGCCGGTGTCGATGACGGAGGGGAGGCCGGTGATGTGGGCTTTGGCGTTGTCGGTGGTGACGGGGATGGGACTGTTGTTCAGGTTGTACAGGATCTGGGTCGCGTAGAAGGGCATGAGGGCGGTTTGCTGGGCGACGCTGGCGGAGATAAGGCCTTCCTTGATCAGTTGCAGGACTTCGTTGCCGCGGTCCATGGCGATGATCTTGACCTTGCCGATCTTCTGGGCTTCGCGGACCGCGGTGGCGGCGCCGGTGCCGCCGGCCGCTTCCACGCAGGCGATGCCCGCCAGCTCGGGGTATTTCTGGAGAAGCCCGGCCGCCGCCTGAGCGGCGAGGGTGGGGTCGGATTGGGTATCGGCCACCTGGACGACAGTGATGCCGGGGAATTCGCTAAGGGCTTTGCGATAGCCGGCGATGCGTTCCTCGAGGTTGGACTGGCCGGGCTTGGTCATGAGGGCGACCTGGCCCTTTTCGCCTATGAGGGATGCCAGCTTCTTGCCCCCCTGATAGCCGGCCTGGAAGTTGCCGGTCCCAACAAAGGCGATGCGCTTGGAATCGGGCAGATCCGCATCGACCGTGACGACGGGAATGCCCTGCTCGACGGCTTTGTTGATGATGGCGCTGAGGGAGGGCTCAAAGCCGACGACCACGATGCCGTTGGGTTTCTTCGCGATGGCCTGCTCGAACATGGTGACCATGGCGGCCATGTCGTATTCGGACGGGCCGACATATTCGGTTTTCACGCCCAGGGCCTGGCCAGCCATCTTCATGCCGAGTTGGTGATCGTAGAAGTAATCGAGGCTGCCCAGGGCGGAAACTTCGATATAGAGCTGGTTGGAGGTGCTTTTGGCCGCGGTCGATGCGGGAGTGGCAGCGGGTTTGTCGCAGGCGGAGACCATGCAAAGGAGGGTCAGCGCGATGATCCAAAAATGCGGTTTCATGTCTGATGACTCCGATGGATGAGATTGATGGGTAGCATAATGGTTGAGAGGGCTGGGGGCCAGTGGGAGGCGGGTAGGGAAATCGGAAGCGAGTATGCCGAGACTCCAAGCCGGACTGTAACGCAGCGCAAGTCCGGATCGCCGCGTCCTCTGCTCTCCCGTTCGCCGCGAAGGATAACGGTTCCACCGGGCACTCAGGCACTTGTCCGCGGCAACACGTCCCTTCCTGCCAAAGAGGTGAAAACCCCTACGCGAAGGTGGCTCGCAGGTACTTCTGGTTATCGATGTAGCAGTCGGTCAGAGATCGGCCGGGGATGGTGGCTCCTTCGATGACGAGCCACCCGGACCAGTTGATGTCGTCGAGAGCGTCTTTGACCTTCCGGAAATCGACTCGGCCTTTACCGAGGAGAGAGGCGTTCTCCTTGCAGTGGACTTCGCAGATGCGATCGCGCCCGAGCTGGCGGATTTCCTTGTAAATGTCGTACCCCTGGCTTTCGGAGTTGGCCACGTCGTAGTAGACGCGCACGGCGGGAGAGCCGACGGCGTCGAGGATACGCATGTTGTCTTCGGCGCTAAGCCAGCTTTCGATGCCGAGGATGGCGCCGGCCTTCTCAGCGGCGGGGGCGACTTTCTTAAGGCGGGCGATGACCTTGGCCTGGAGCTCGGGTTTGCCCTTGATGTCGCCATTGGAGAAGAAGGCCATCAGGACGACCTTCTGGCTCATCTTGTGCATGACCTCGACGCACTCCTGGACCCATTTCTCAGCCCGATCGTCGGTGGCGTAGGGAATCGAGTTCAGAATGCCCATGGCCAGTGAAGAGATCGCGACGTTGTTCTGCTTGGCGGCGGCCATCACCTTCTCGCGAGCGTCCTCCTTGCGGAGATCATATTCGGCCCCGACATCGTCGAAGCTGAACTGAACACCATCAAGCCCGATCTGCTTGGCCAGTTCGAAGGCGCTGAACTGCTGCCGCCGGCCAAGCGACCAATCGCAAGCCGAGATTCTGAACCGAGGCTTGTTGTTAGCAGCCAGGAGTGATTGGAGAGCGGGTGATAAACAGAGGCCCGCGGCGAGAGTGCTTGAGAGAAGCCGGCGGCGCGTGATGGTCATGAGATACCTCCGGAAAGGATACGAATGAATATAACCGAGGGGGCGGGCGATGAGAATGAGGCACAGCGAGTCTCCCGCCGAGCCAGTTTAGCGGCGGCCCGTAGGGCCGGGCTCCGCCCCCATACGGACCGCACCCAAGCAACTAGCGTGACTGCAGCCTTGCAGGGCTTGCGAATCATGATAGATGGGGCCACGCACGAGGCGTTTGCGATCAACATGGGCCGCCGGCGGAGGGTAATGAGAGTGGCCGAGGATATCTGAATTGCCCGTTGATGGGCGCGAACCAAAGTCGTGTACGGGTTGGCCCGTCCGCGCCCCGGATGTGGCATAGATATACAGCAATCCCGTGATGCTTGACTGCCGGCAATGAAGGGAGCGACAACCGTGAATAAGCGTAATCGTTTGTGGGTTGGTGGGATACTGGCCCTTGTATGGGGCTTGTCGCCAGCAAGGTCGTGGGGCGATGAAGTGTTGTTGGAAATGGGAAAAGCGGATCCGGCAGGGATCCAGGCGACCGATGCGAAGATAGCGGTGGGGGCGGGGGGATTGCGGATTCAGACGGGGCACCAGCAACGCTGGCCGGGGGTAACGATTCCGGCAGTGGGGGGGCGGTGGAATCTGTCGGCCTATGAGTATCTGACGGTGGATGTGAAGAACGTGGGGGAGAGTGCGGCAACGGTCTATTGCCGGGTCGATAATCCGGGCGCAGATGGAACGAAGAACTGCAACACGGGGTCGATTACGCTCAAGCGGGGAGAGGCGGGGACGCTCAAGGTGAAGTTCTCGCGGAAGGATACGAGCGAAGTGGCTGCGAAGCTCTTTGGAATGCGGGGGTATCCGAAGGGCTTTGATCCGAAGGGATCGCTCGATCCGGCGAATGTGACGCAGTTGCTGCTGTTTGTGAGTGAGCCGAAGACGGATCATGCGTTTGAGGTAGGGAAGGTGTCGGCGGCGGGAGAGTTCGTTGCGCCGAAAACGTCGGCCGAGGCGTTCTTCCCGTTTATCGATGAGTTCGGGCAGTACATGCATGCGGACTGGCCGGGAAAAGTGCATTCGCTGGCCGAATTGAAGCAGCGGGTAGTGGAGGAAGCGAAGGAATTAGCGGATAAGCCCGGGCCGAAGGATTGGGATCAATACGGCGGCTGGAAGAACGGGCCGACGCTCAAGGCAACCGGCTATTTCCGGACCGAGAAGTACAACGGCAAGTGGTGGCTGGTGGACCCGGAGGGAAAGCTGTTCTGGTCGAACGGAATTGATTGCGTGCGCATGTTGGATGTCACGCCGATCGACGAACGCGCGACGTGGTTCAAGGATTTCCCGGGTGAGAAGCCGGAGTTCAAGGAGTTCATGGCCGGGCCACGCTTTGCGTTGCATGGCCATTATGCCGGGAAGCGGCCGAACAGCTTTGGATTTGCCGCGGCCAATCTCAAGATGAAATATGGGGACAATTGGCGGCAGGCATCGGCCGAAATCGCCCACCCGCGTCTGCGGAGTTGGGGAATCAACACGATTGGAAACTGGTCCGATGCGTCGGTCTATTTGATGAAGAAGACGCCTTATGTATGCACGGTGGGTTCGGGCCGGAAGATGATCGAGGGGAGCGAAGGGTATTGGGGCAAGTTCCCAGACCTGTTTGACCCGGCGTTTGCACAAGACACCCGGCAGGCAATGACGCGGGCAGCGGCGAAGACCGCCGGGGATCCCTGGTGCATCGGGTATTTCGTCGACAATGAGATGTCTTGGGGCGATGAGCTTTCGCTGGCGATCGGGGCCTTGAAGTCGCCGGCAGGGCAGGTGGCCAAGAAAGTGCTCATTGCGGATTTGCAGGCCAAGTACGGCGCGATTGAAAAACTGAACGAAGCGTGGGGAAGCAAGTACGCCTCGTGGGAGGCGATGCTGGAGAGCACCCAGACGCCGGATCGGACCAGGGCCAAGCAGGATCTGGTGGCGTTCTACCGCAAGGCGGCGGAACAGTATTTCCGAGTGGTCAAGGAATCCTTGCGGGCGGTGGCGCCGAATCAGCTCTACCTGGGCTGCCGGTTTGCGTGGGTGAATCCCCAGGCGGTGGCGGCGGCGGTGAAGTATTGTGACGTGGTGAGCTACAACCTGTATCGGACCTCGGTGGCCGAATTCAAGCTGCCGGTGGAGGCCGATGTGCCGCTGATCGTCGGGGAATTCCATTTTGGAGCACTGGATCGCGGCATGTTCCACACCGGGCTGGTGCCGACGGAAACCCAGCAGGCCCGGGCCAAGGCGTACAAAGATTATGTGCAAGGCGCCCTGAGGCATCCGCAGTTCGTCGGCGTGCATTGGTTCCAATATCAGGATGAGCCAACCACGGGGCGGGTGTACGACGAGGAGAATTACCAGATTGGGTTTGTGGATGGCGTAGATACACCCTACCGAGAGACAATCGACGCGAGCCGAGGCGTGGGATATGGCATGTACGACGAGAGAAATCGAGAACGATGAATATGGAAGAAAACGATGAATGATGAACGATGAACAGAAATCCTTCTTCGTGTTCATCGTTCATCATTCTGACTTCATCGTGCGATTCTGAGTAAACGCGGAATAACAAAAAGCCCACGGCGGCGCCGTGGGCTTCTTTCTTGCCGATGAACGATTCCGCTATCACCACAGGCCAGTGGTTTGGCCGCTGGACAAGACTTTGATGCGGGCGGCGGCGGGAACCTTGGGCAGGCCAGGCATGGTGACGATGCTGCCGCAGATGGCGACGACGAATCCCGCCCCTGCGGACAACCGCAGTTCGTTGACACTGATGCGGAAGTTGCGTGGCCGGCCACGCAGCGAGGGTTGATCAGAGAGGCTGGTGGCCGTCTTGGCGATGCAGATGGGAAGGATGCCGTAGCCGAGCTTGGTGAGCAGGCCCATGTCGTTCTCGGCGTTGTGATCGAAATCCACACCCGATGCACCGTATAGCTTGGTGGCCAACGTGACGATCTTGTCGCGAAGGGAATCTTCCAAGTCGTAGAGGAAATGCAGCTTGTGCCGGCCGTTCTTCTTGATGGTGTGGACGACGGCCTCGGCTAGCGCGATGGCGCCCTTGCCGCCTTGGCTGTAATGGTCTGCAACGACCGCTTCGACGCCTTGGCGATGGCAGAAACTGATGATCCTGTGAAGATCTTCAGGTTTGTCGTCGGTGAAGTGGTTGAGCGCAACCACCGGTTCCAGGCCGAAAAGACGGATGTTCTCGATGTGCTTGGCGAGGTTGCCAAGTCCGCCGGTGGAAGTAAAGCCACCATGATAAGCCACCGCTTTGGCGGTGGCGACGATGACGACGGCCTTGGGGGTCAAGCCGGCCGAGCGGCACTTGATGTGGAAGAATTTCTCGGCGCCCAGATCCGTGGCAAAGCCGGCTTCGGTGACGACGTAGTCGGCCAGCTTCAGCGCCAGCCGCGTGGCGATGGCGCTGTTGGTGCCCTGGGCGATGTTGGCGAAGGGCCCGGCATGCACGAACGCGGGGGTGCCTTCGATGGTCTGGACGAGGTTGGGATGTATGGCGTCGCGCAGCAGAACCTGCATCGCGCCCACAGCCTGGACGTCCTTGGCGAAGACGGGCTCGCCTTTGTAGGTGAAAGCGACCACCATGTTGCCGACACGCTTGCCCAGATCGGCGTAGTCCTTGGCCAGGCACAGGATGGCCATCACTTCCGAAGCCGGAGTGATGTTGAATCCGTCGCGCCGGGGGACGCCATTGGAAACGCCGCCCAGCCCAACAAAGATGTCACGCAAGGAACGGTCGTTGAGATCGATCACGCGGCGGAGAACGATTCGGCGAGGGTCGATGCCCAGCTCGTTGCCGTGTTGGAGGTGGTTGTCCACCATGGTGGCCAGAAGATTGTTGGCCTTTTCCACGGCGTACATGTCGCCGACGAAGTGAAGGTTGATATCCTCGGCGGGGACAACCTGGGCGTAGCCGGCGCCGGTGCCGCCGCCCTTGATGCCGAAATACGGCCCAAGGGAAGGCTCGCGAAGACAGATGGCGGTTTTGTTGCCCAGCTGACGCAAGGCGTCGCCGAGGCCAATGGTGGTGGTGGTCTTCCCTTCCCCCTGAGGGGTTGGGGTCATTGCGGTGACGAGGATGAGATTGCCATCGGGTTTGTTTTGCCGCTTACGCAATTCGTCAATGGGGACCTTGGCGATGTGATGCCCATGAGGGAGCAGTACGTCGGGATCAAGCCCGAGCTCGGCGGCGACGTCCTGGACTTTTCGTTTGGTGCAGCTGCATTCGATTTCGTGATTTGTAAGCATGGATTTCTCCAGAGCGTCATCGGAAAAAACGGGGAGAGACGATAGACGCGGCGGGTTATAGGACGATCAATTGAACCCGCAAAGTGCCCCGATCCGCGAAGCCCATTCGTGGAAGTGCATGATGACTTGCTTATTGCGGGTGTCAAGCAGACAAGGCCAAAGGCCTCGGAGTGAGACATGCCTGCGGATTCCGGCAACGGGGAAAGGGCGAGCCGAGTCTCTCCGAATGATCCCCCTTCGCTCCCCCTCGCATGCACCGGCAGTGGCACTTTAGTGCCACTGTTCAGGTACCGAGAGCGTGAGCTTCCTCCATGGGCGTCGAGCCCCGTTTAGCGGCGGCCCGCAGGGCCGGGCTCCCCAAATCTCCTCTCTCTCAACGCGGAGTGCCGAAGTCCCCGCGTGAACGCGGCGTTACCCCGTTCTCTCTATTCACTGGCTGACGCGCAGACTGACCATCGTTGCTCGGGTGAGGCTTCCCGGGAGACAGA
>JBLNDH010000441.1:0-11681 GCA_050261455.1 Bacillota bacterium | reverse complement strand
GAATCCCTGGGCTTGGAGACATGGAGGCTCGATGGGGGGCGGGGAGGGGGCTTGGTGGGGAAGAGAACCCCGGGAACAAGTTCGCGGGGCGTTACGGGGGTGAGAACCTTGAATTCCCCACGGCGGCGCCGTGGGCTTTAGGGGCAAGAGCAGTCTCTTGGCAGATTCGGTTGGGGTGTATTCGCTGCTCCGAACCCTCGCCCCAACCCTCTCCCGGAGTACCGGGCGAGGGAGAAAGAGGCAGGGGTCAGGGGTCGGGGGAGAGGGGTCAGGAAGGCAGACAGGAATGTCTGCCCTACCAGGGAGAAGAGGGACGCAGTCCCGAGGGGGGAGGGAGTCGGCGGGATGTTGCTCGGTGATTAGGGTTCTTGCCCCGCAGCGGGTATGGAGATACACTGCCCCCGGCTCTCGATTCGGGCGATTTTTCTCGGAGCTTTCTGGATCAACAACTTGGGAGGTGCATCATGGGATTGGGGAGGAGTGTTCGTTTATTTGGGGTGTCGCTGGTTGGCGTGTTGATGCTCTCCGGGGTGATGCCGGCCCGGGCGGGGCAAACCGCCATCGTGGATTTGTTCAATGGTTCGGATCTGGGCAATTGGAATGGCAGCGGATGGAGAGTCTCGCAAGGGCGGCTGGTCAGTACCACGGGCGATACCCCGCTCTCGTGGGGGCCTTGGCTCTTGGGGAAGGACTATTCCATTTCCATGCGTCTCCGGGTCAATCAGGGGATGAGGCCTCGTGTTTTGCTCGATGGCACGGGTATTTACTTCGGCAATGAGGGATCCGGCCGGCAATTCGAAGTGTATGGAAGCTATCTGAGCGGGATTAAGCAGATTGGCGACGACAGCTATTTGCCGGGGACGTGGTACGACCTTCGGCTGGATGTTTCGGGGCGCGATGTCCGCTTTTACAAGAATGGCTCGCTCACGCATACCGCCCATTTGGACAAAGTGCTGCCGGTGCGCGTTGAGATGCATCAGGGCGATGCATGGAGTCCGGGGCAGGTGGATGTGGCCTCGATGAGCTACACCGCGACGCTGCCTGATCCGATCTACAACCCGGCCAATGGACATTGGTATCAGGTGGTCGGCGGCGATTGGCATGCGGCCGAGAGCCGGGCTATTGAGCTGGGCGGGCATCTGGTCAGCATCAATAACAAGGCGGAAAACGACTGGCTGATGGCGCATTTCGGCGATGGCTATCCGTATTGGATTGGCCTGACGCAGGCAAGCGGCAAAGGGTGGCGCTGGAGCAGCGGCGAGGCGCTGACCTATGCCAACTGGTATCCCGGCGAGCCCAACGATGCCAATGGCGTGGAGCATTGGGGCATCTTCAATTGGTCGAACTGGTCGGACACCGGCGGCCGCTGGGCGGATGCCAATGCGCAAATGATGTACTTCGGTATTGCCGAGTACGCGGTGGTTCCCGAGCCGGCGATGCTGCCGATGATCGTTCTGGGGGCGGGGCTCCTTGTGGAGGCTCGCCGGCGGCGCAGGGGCGGTGATGGGAAAGCGTCGTAGCGCGTATCAAAATGATGTGTTGACGCACATTTGCAGAACTACAAATAGAACCGCCAAGAACGCCACGAAAAGAAGATAGCCACAGAGGACACCGAGGACACAGAGGAGTGAATTCTGTTGTTTTTCTCTGTGTGCTCTGCAGCTTCTTTGTTTTCTTGGCGGTTCGATTTGAATGGGGCGGCACGCAATAGTGTGCCCTCCATAGCTTGGCACGCGATCCTACGTGGGGGATCGGAGGGCGCGGAGATCCGGGGCTTCGCTTACGCTCGGCACCCGGCGTGGAAAGAGGAACTGGTCAAGTCGCAGCGCTCAAGAGGACACGCACTTTGGGTGTCAGTGGTGTCTATCGCGTCAGTTCTGGCTGCGCCAACAGGTGCCGGCAATTGAGGACCTTTTCGATCAGATCCTGTGGCAGATAGTAATACTGGTTGGAGGCTTCAAAGCCGATGCGGGAGTCCTGCCGGGCCAGGGAGAATAGTGCTCGGGCGTTGGCGGCCTCGGCCTGCAGGAGTCGGCGGATTTGCTCCATGGCCTTTTGCCGTTGATCGGGCGATGTGTCCTTATTTGCTGAGGTGTTGCGGGCCAGGGTGAAACGCACCTGGTTGGCGACGCTCTGGAAGTGGAGATGCGCTGCCTGGGCGATTCGCAGATCGCCTTGGGCTTCTTGGGCCAGATGCGGTGGGGCCTGTTGCGCGGCCTGTTCCAACTCCACCAGTGCCTCTTTCCAGCCGGCGGCGACCTTCTCGAATTGCCCCGCCAACACCTCCGGCGGATACGGGCCACACCATCGTTTCACATCATCGTAAGGGAAGCCGACCATCGTGGCGGCATACCCGGTTGGCTTGGCATAGAGCAGGTTGGCCGGGCCCAATTGCACGGGCACCTGGTAGACCACGCCGCCGTCGAAGGGATACTCGCGGAACGCTTTGCTGAAGAGCGACCACGCCGCCCGGGCATGCCTGGCCCCGGCCGGGCCAAATCGCTTCAGCGCGATCGTGTCCAACACCTGCTCCTTGGAGGGTATCGGCTTGCTGTTGAACAGGCTGACCACTTCAAGGTTTGGCGAGGGATACCCGCCGAGGCTCCAACTCAACATCATCCCATCGATTTGGGATTGGGCCAGGTTCGCACAGTGCTCCGCCACGAGGTCCAGCACCGGCAGGTAAGGGACGGCCGATAGTTCCCAAGTGTTGTTGACCTGCATTTTCGCGACACATTTCAGCCCCGCCTCCTTGGCCAGCGCCCAGTGTTTGCGGGCCCGGGGCCCAGGTCCGACGGCCGAGATGGAATACTCGCCCACCGACGCTGAAACGCCCCCGCGTGACAGGGGCAGCGACCACTCGCTCACGGACATCAGCCAGACGGATTTGGGCAGGTGAGCGATGATGTCCTTGGCCCAACTGTCTTGCCAGCCCCAATCCCACGCCAATACGCGCGCGTTCGGGTTGCCGCGGTGCACGCCGGCTTCGATGGCGGCATTGACCTCCGCGATGATGGCGGCCGGGGTGCGGTCCTTGCACCGGGGGCATGTGCTGGCGTTGTGATGCGAGATGCAGTTGGTCAGGTTCTCCGAGGCGGTGATGGTGAAGACGCCTCCCAGATCGGGTACGTGGGTGAAAACGTAGGCCAGCGAGTCGCTGAGCCATTGGCGCACTTTCGGGTTGGAGGTGCACATGGCGATATGGTCGCCTTCGCGTACGCCGGCCATGTCCACCCGATTCGCGAAGAAGGCCGGCGGCATGGCTCGGGGCTCGTTCATGTACAGATACACGCGGATGCCGAACCGTTGGGCTCGGCGCACCAGTGTCCGCAGGTTCTCCAGGCGGCGCTGGTATCCCTCGCCGAATTCGGGAAACTCCGCGCTGGGAGCGAGCTGGCGCAGGACCACATGGAGCCAGATGCCGTTGACGCCTGCGCTCGAGAGCTTTTGCAGAAGGGCGTCCGGATAGGGATCCAAAGCCGGGTCCCACAGGGGATCGCCGAAGATGGCGAAGTACGAATACAGGAATCTCAGTCCTGCGGCATCGTCCGCCTTGGGTGGAACCGGCTGGGCGATGGACCCGCCGAGGGTGTTGAGAAAGCCGAACAAAGGCTCGGCAGGCTTGGCCAATTCCTGGCCAAACTCCTGCTCCACCAGAGCACGGATCGCCGCCTCGCGCCGTTGGGTCTCGGGAGTGGGCGCTGCGTAAGAAAGGTGCTCGCACCGAGGCTTCAAGTATCCCAGCTTGACCCAGAGGAAGTCATCCTCGCGCAGGGTGTACGCCAACTGATCGGCCGACATGTCCAGCAGTACCAGCAGTTGATCGTAGGGCAGCAGGTGCCAGTTACGCCGAATGATCGTCAGGTACAGTCGGCTGCGCTGTTGCGAGGTGAGAGGCTGCTCGGGCGGCAGGCCCATCGCCGCCGCCACCGCACGCACGTTCTCGGCGGATGTCCCCAGGACCCTCGCCAGGCGGCCCGTTTCCACGACGTTCCAGTTACGCCAGATGAACGCGTGCATGCGATCAGGGAAATGCGATATCTCCAGCGGCGGGGGATTGCTCCCGACCGGCAGTACCTCGGCTGCGAGACCGATTGTGCCGCATAGCACCGGGACCAGGGCTACGAGACGAATGGTAGCGGCGGTCCACATGGATCTCAGAATTGGGTTGATCATCTGCACGCTGCTCCATTGAGGCGATTTCGATCGAGTTGCAACCGGGACAGGGACAGTTTCATCCTCCTGCCCTATCTCGATACAACAGCAGCCGCGGCCATGTTGCGAGGTTTGGGGATTCTTCCTCCAGGCTGTCATCCAATCGGCTGGCCCGTTTCTCCGCCGCGTACCACCGCAGGATTTTTGCTCCACTGTGGGCGTAGCTATATACTGCTGGTGCTTGGACCTTTCGTGGGTAGTCGAAGTGGTGTGCTAAAGCACGCCCTACGAAACTTCCTTGTTTTCTTGGTGGTCCGATTTGAACAGTGGGGTGGCACGCAATAGCGTGCCCTACGTGGGAGATCGCAGGGCGCGGAGATCCGGGGCTTCGCTACGCTCAGCACCCGGCGTGGAAGAGAGGAACGCGCCTTCGGAGGACAAGTATTGTAGGGCGTGCACGTCGGTATGCGGCAAAGTCTCGGCGTGGGAACTTGTTGGCTAAGGTGGCGTCCAAAAGGTGGGCAGGTCCCTAACAGGGAGGAGGTTCGCATGAAAACGCGGCTTTGGCTTGGCATGGCGATGATCATCCTGAGCGGGTTGGCCGGTGCGCCGCCGTGGTGTTCGGGGGCGGAGGAGAAGGCGGTTTTTGAGCTGAAGGAGGTGTCGGCCTTCGAGCAGACCAGCCAACGAACCTGGTTGCAGCGGGGGCAGACCGCTCCATGCACCCCTCAGCCGGACCAAGCGGTCAAGAAATACCCCGAATTGAAATCCAAAAAGCCGCTGTATGGCTCGGTGGTGTTGGGCCGGGATGTGGCCGATCCGAAGAGTGGGGTGGAGTATCAGTTCGTGGTCGATGAGTCCGACCAGAAGGTGAGCGGATCCCAATACGACCGGCTCTATTTCGATCTGAATCGCGATCTGGATCTGACCAATGACCCGGTCCTCATGGTCATGAAAGACCCACCGGCGGGGGTGAAACCGCCGTGGGAAGTCAAGCAGGTTGCGGTCTTTGACTACGTGGCCATACCATTCGACTATGGTCCCGAGGTGGGCTCACGGCCGCTTCGCATCCTGCCTCGGCTTTCGGTTAATGAGAACTATGCGCAGATGTCTTTCGTGCCATCGGTGGCCCGCAAGGGCATGATCAAGATCGGCAAGCGGCAGTATGAAGCGGTCCTGATTCAGCCGTACACCGTCTCGGGGCGTTTTGACAAGCCATATATCCATCTGGAGTTGATGCCCAACGGGTTTGCCGAGGGTCCGGACTTCCGCTGGGGCCTGGACGAACTCGGCGCCCTGCGAGAGGTTGACGGGCAGTTCTATACCCTGTCGGCTTCCCCGCTGGGTGAGAAGTTGACGGTCGAGCCTTATCGAGGTGAACTCGGCACCTTTGCGGTGGGGGCGGGTGGCCGGGATATCAAGAATCTCGGGATGAGCGGTTCCCTGCGGACAACCGTCTCGGCGGTGGGAATCGGGCCGCGAATTGATGGGCCAGGTTCCGGGGTGCGCGAGTGCCGCGTTCCGGTCGGCGATTACCTTCCGAGCTATATGACTGTGCAATTCGGCCGGCTGCGGATTTGCATCTCGCAGAATTACCATTCGGATGGTCATCCGCGCGATACGACGAACCGGGATTGGGTCTACGGAATGAAAGTCCGCGAGGACAAGCCTTTTGTGCTGGACTTCTCCAACAAGCCCAATGTGCTGTTCGCGAGCCCGGCAAGGAATCAGACTTTCAAGCCGGGCGATGAGGTCAACATGGCGGCGGTCCTGGTGGACCCTGTGCTGGATATCATGATCCGCCGTCTGGATGACACCACGCACGGCAACCAGTCGCTGGATCCGGCCGTCACCATCACCGATGCCTCGGGCAGAGAAGTCTATACCGGCAAGATGCCTTTTGGCTGAGACGGCACCTGCGGGTGCTCCTGGCGAGTACCAACCGATTTGAAGGTGTCCGGGCAAAAGGAAGTCTTCACCATCAAGGTGATCTACGACACCAAGGAACTGTACGGAAAGGTAGAGGCCACGCGAAGCTTCACTGTCGTGGCAGAATGAGCGGGAAGACGCAATGTAGCAGTGTAGGGGTGGCTTTAGTCGCCGTCGGAACCCCAAACCCGGCGGCTGGAGCCGCCCCTACGATTTCATTCCGGAGCGTAGAGGGAAGGCGGACATGAAACCGTTTCAGATGGTGCTATTCGTATTCGGCGTGGCGGCGTTTCTCGCCTCGCTTGGCTTCATGGGCAGCAATATGGGCGATACGCTTTGGCGAGCTGGCGTTGCCCTCATGCTTGGCGATGTCGTCTGCATCCAACTATGGCCGGCGGAGAAGCGGTCGTAAAAGTCGTTTCACAGCCGCGGAAGAATCCGGGGCATCGCTGACGCGATGAACCCGGCGTGGGAGGGCGATGGGAGCCTCGCTTGCCCGGGTCTTGCCCCAAATGCCCCTCTCGCGTAAACAAATGGCATGGCTGAGAATGATCTGGTGGCACTGAAAGATGGCGAAAAAGGGGTGGTTCTGCAGCGGGACAAGCAGACCTACGGCATTGCGCCTCACATGCCCTGTGGCTTGTGTACGCCTGAAATGCTTCGCAAGCTGGCGGATGTGGCGGAGAAATATGGCATCCCGGCCATCAAGATCACCAGTGCCGAACGCATTGCGCTATTGGGGATCAAGCCGGAGGATGTCGATGCCATCTGGGCGGAACTGGGCATGGAGCCTGGGCATGTGGTGGGGATCTGCGTGCGCAGCGTGAAGGCGTGCCCGGGTACGACCTACTGCAAACGCGGCCAGCAGGATAGCCTGGCGGTGGGGCTGATTATGGATCGCAAATACCACGGCAAGCGGCTGCCAGGGAAGATGAAGATCGGCGTCAGCGGGTGCATGAACCAGTGCGCCGAAACGAATTTCAAGGACATCGGGCTGGTGGGCAAACCCACGGGATGGATGGTGGTCGCCGGTGGGTCTGGCGGCGGGGCGCGGGCTCGGATTGCCGATGTGATCGCCGAACGCCTGTCCACTGAAGAAGCGTTGACGCTCGTGGATCGGCTGATGGAGTGCTTCATCAAGAATGCCAAGCCGCACGAACGCATGGGGCGACTGATCGACCGGATCGGGCTGGCGGCTGTTAAAGAGGCGGTCGGTGTTGCGGGGGTTGCATAAGGGTAGGGAGTTTCTGGGGAGCGTTATGGATGCCCAGATGCGTTTCCAGGCTGGACCGGAAAGTAGCGCAGGTTCGAACCGTCTGTAACTTCAGGAGAAATACTGACTTGCGCTTCGCTACAGTCCGGTTTGGGGGTTTCCCTGCGAATCGCACCGATTGGGGCACGACACCCGTTCGGCAAATGGGCCAACGGAGGGGTTTTGAGTTATGCACAAGAAATCCACGCCCGATAACCGATAGGGTTTACGATAACCGATAGGGTTTAAGAGCATGATGCCCGATCTCCGGCAATATCTGCCCGTGGTACCTCCGGAAATCCAGCCCGCATTCACCTGCATGGCTGCCGCCTTGGCGCTCCTGGGGGTGGTGCTCTGGTTGCTGGGGTCACGCTTTAGCCGGTCGCTCATCACGCTGGGCGCGGTGGCGATCGGGGCGGCCCTGGGACTGCGGTTGCCGCGGTGGTTCGGCCTCTCGATCGGCACCTGGGCGACGGCCGTGGGCGGGGCGCTGGTCTTCGGTGTGGGCGGTTACATACTTCACAGCGGGATTGTCAGAGTTGGGCTGGCGTTCATTATGGGCATTATCGCCGCGGCCGGCGCGTGGCTGATCGACCCGCCCACGGGCGACTGGAAGTTGCCCGCCTATTCGTCCGAGGTTGACCTGTCGCAGTACGCTCAACAGCTCTGGCAGGCGTTGCCGCTGCAATTGCGAACCACGATTCCCGCAGCCTACGGCATCGCGATGGCGATTGGCGCTATCATCGGAACATTGCTTCCACGCATCGCGGTGGCGCTGTTTTACAGCATCGTTGGCCTGAGCCTGGCCGCGAGCCTGGGAGCGTATGCCGCTTCGCAGCAGTATCCCCAACTGCTGGAATATCTGCCCCACGAGCGCATGGCCCAGTTGATCGTCTTCAGCGGCTTCGCCTTGGGCGGCGCGGGGCTGCAATGGTGGCTTCTGCCGCGGCCGGCGCCGCGAAAACGTTCCTCAAAGAATAAAGAAACTGCAGCCGATTTTCAGCCGACAAAGGAGATGGGTAGTTCACCACGCAACCCCATCCCGTGAGGCGATTATGGATCTGCTGCTGATAGCTAACACCAACGCAAGCGCGAACGCGGCGCATTTCGCGGCCCTTACGCATTTCCCCGGCCAGAGTGATCTGCTGGGGTGGTGCCAGGACATGTCCATCGGGTCCAGCATTCTGCTGATCCTGCTGGGCGCGGTCTATTTGCTGTATGGCTGGAATCACTTCAAATGGTTGATCACGATCAATGCCGCCATTATCGGTGGCTACATCGGGGCGGCCATCGGAAGCCACTATGGCTACTCGCTGGGCGGCGGAGCGCTGGGGGGGATCATCGCTGCCGGCGTGACCATGCCGCTGATGAAGTGGGCGGTGGCGGTCATGGGCGGCATCTGCGGGGCGCTGTTCGGGGCGGCGCTGTGGCGCACCGTGGGCCTCGAGCCGCAATTGGCCTGGGCTGGGGCTATGACCGGTCTGGTCGGTTTCGGCATGCTCTCCTTCATCCTCTTCCGCGGCAGCATCATCATGTACACCAGCCTGCAGGGCTCCATGATGCTCATCCTGGGCATGCTGGGCCTGATGTTCAAACATGCGGATATCATGCCCAAGATCACGCAGGCCATGAATGCTCAGCCCTATGTGCTGCCGATCATGGTGTTTGTGCCCGCGATTCTGGGCCTGATCTATCAGCAGACCCACACGGGCGGCGCACCGGCGGCCGGTGGGGGGGATAAGAAGAAGTGATGTGGAAGGCACGGAGGCACGCAGGCACGAAGTGGGGGATTCAGGGTGGGAGAGAATTGAGTGAATAAAGAAAGCCCACGGTGATCCGTGGGCTTTCTCTTTTTTCCTCTGATCCTTGTCCTTCCCTTCGAGCCTACGTGCCGTTTGTCCAATCACAACTCCGCCGCGATCAGGCTCGCCAGTTCCGATCGCTCGCTCTTGGCCAGCGTCACGTGGCCCACAATGGGTTTGCCCTTCAGCCGCTCCACCAGGTACGACAGGCCGTTGCTGCTGCTGTCGAGGTAGGGGTTGTCGATCTGGCTGGCGTCGCCGGTGAGGACCAGCTTGGTGCCGTCGCCGACGCGGCTGGCGATCGTCTTCACCTCATGTGGCGTGAGGTTCTGCGATTCATCCACGATCATGAACTGGTGAGGAATGCTTCGGCCGCGGATGTAGGTCAAAGGTTCGAGCACCACCTGGCCGCTGTCGATCAGCTGTTTAATCCGCTGCTCGACGGTGGAGAGGGCGGCATGGGCCGAGCCACCTTCGCTGGCCAGGCGATTGGACAGCAGGTAGGACATGTTGTCGAAAATGGGCTGCATCCAGGCGGTCAGCTTTTCATCCTTGTCGCCGGGCAGATACCCGATGTCCCGGCCGAGGGGCATGATCGGCCGCCCGCACAGCAGCTTCTGATAGGTCTGCTCGTTGAGGACCTTGGTCATGCCGGCGGCCAGCGCCAGCAATGTCTTGCCGGTCCCGGCCGAACCGATCAGCGAAACCAGCTTCACCGAATCATCCAACAGCAGATCCAGCGCCATGGTCTGCTGGAGGTTCCGGGGCATGATGCCGAAGGTGGGGGATCGCCGCGGGCGCACCGGGGTGATCATGCCCGTGTCGGCGTGGTAACGCGTCAACGCGCTATGCGACGGATCGGTTTCATCCTTCAAGAGCACATACTCGTTGGCGACCAGATCCGGAAGGTCCAGCTTGTACTGCTTCTCACGGAAAAGGGCATCAATGGTCGAGCCGGGCACCGGCATCTCACGCCAGCCGGTGTAGAGGCGTTCAAAGTCTACCTTCTGAGCTTCGAAATCTTCGGTGGTGATGCCGAGGGTGTCGCTCTTGATGCGGGCGTTGATGTCCTTGGAGATGAAGACGACCCGCTTGCCGTCCTGCTGGAGGTGGTAAGCGGCGCCGATGATGCGATTGTCGGGGGTGTTGGCGCTCAGGGCCGGGCAGACCTTCTGGTCATCCTTGAAGATGATGCGAACCCGGCCGCCGGTCTGGGGAACAGGAACGCCTTCGGCGAGGTTGCCGGCAAGACGCAGGTGATCGAGATGCCGGATGACCGTTCGCGCGTTGCGGCCCAGGTCGTCGGTGTTGGTCTTGAACTTGTCCAGTTCCTCAATGACATCGAAGGGGATCACCACCTCGTTGTCGGCGAACATGAACAAGGCGCTGGGATTGTGCAGAAGAACGTTGGTGTCCAGGACGAAATGCTTGATGTGGCCGTTGCTTTCAGTCATGTGATTTTGCATCAGCGTAGGGGTTCCTGATCAATGCGTACAGTATATTCGCTCGATCGGCAAACCCTATCCCGAGCATCCACTAAAGCCCGATAAACTGCGTGCCGGAGCCTCGCTTTCCATCGCCCCTGTGCAGAACCAAAGGGCAAAGGACCAGTGACAAACCCTCACAGTCCAGTACGATGGGGCTTGGCAGAAGGATTGACGAACATGCTTTATCCCCTGAAGTTTCGCCCCCGGCTCGTTGAAAAAATCTGGGGTGGGCGGAGATTGGAAACGGCGCTAGGCCGACCCCTGCCGACGGGCAAGCTCATCGGCGAGAGCTGGGAGTTGTACGATTTTCCGCCGGGAACGGTCGATAACTCGGGCCAGTGGATCAGCTCGGAGATCGCCAATGGCCCCCTGGCCGGGCGGACTTTGCATTCCGTCATTGAGGAGTTTGGCCGAGCGCTGCAGGGCGATGTGGCACTGCTGGCGGGGGGGCAGTTCCCCATTCTCATCAAGTATCTGGATGCCAAAGAGAATTCGTCGGTGCAGGTGCATCCGGGGACGAACCTGGAGAGCAAAGCATGGTATGTGGTGGAGAATGATCCCGGTGCCAGGCTCTACAAGGGACTCCGAGCCGGGATCCGCCGCGAGCAGTTCCGGCAAGCGATTGCCGATGGCACGGCCGAGTCGCTGATGACCGCGATCCCGATCAAGCCCGGACAATGCTTCTGCCTGCCCAGCGGGATGATTCATGCCTTGGGTGCCGGCACCTTGGTCGCCGAGATGCAGACGCCGAGCGATACGACGTTTCGGGTGTTCGATTTCAACCGGATCGATCCCGCCACGGGCAAGCCGCGGGAATTGCAGGTGGACGAGGCCCTGGCGTGCATCGACTTTGACAACAAGGAAGAACCCCAGCCGCCCCGCAGCCATGTGGCGGGCGTGTTTACGACGGTGACCCGGCTGGTGAGTTGTCCGGCTTTCAAAGTTGAGAAAGTTCGCTTCATCGAAGGAATTGAGGAGCCGGTGCCGTATGATGAGCCGGTCGTCTGGATGATGTTGCAGGGCCAGGCTGAGGTGAAGGTGGACGGCATGCGTCAG
>JBLNDH010000440.1:0-4201 GCA_050261455.1 Bacillota bacterium | reverse complement strand
CCTCCAGGCCGCCCGCGAACACCAGGCCGACGCCATCGGCATGTCCGGCTTGCTCGTCAAATCCGTCGCCGTCATGAAGGACAACCTCGGCGAACTGAACGCCCAAGGCATCACCCTCCCCGTCCTGCTCGGCGGTGCCGCGCTCACCCGCGACTACGCCGAGGAAACCCTGGCCAACCTCTACAAGGGCGCCGTCCTCTACTGCAAAGATGCTTTCGATGGCCTGCGTGTGATGGATGCCATCGCCAATCGCCATCTCGACCGCGTCGTCACCGCCCAGCGCGACCGCGCCGAAAAGCGCCGCCGCCTGCGCGAATCCGCCGTGCGTCCGCAATCGCGCGATGCCGTTGAGGTCCCCCAGATCGCCAAGGACAATCCAGTGCCCCAACCCCCCTTCTGGGGCCGCCGTGTGGTGACCGATCTGTCGCCCCGGCACATCTTCCCCTTCATTAACGAAAATGCCCTGTTCCGTGGCCAATGGGGCTACAAGCAAGGCAAGCTCTCCGAAGAGGAATTCGCCCGCTCCATCGAAGAAAAAGCCCGCCCGGTGTTTGCCGAGCTTCAACGCCGCGCCGTCGAGGAAGGGTTCCTCCAGCCCAAGGTCGTCTATGGCTATTTCCCCGTCCAGGCCCATGGCAACGACCTGATCGTCTACCACGTCGAGGAATTCCAGCAGTGCACGTGCCACACCGGCTCCCCCGCCTGCCTGCAACCCAAAGCCACCCCCCGCGAGTGGCTGCGCTTCACCTTCCCCCGCCAGGATGGCCGTCGGCGTCTCTGCATCAGCGACTTCTTCCGCTCCGTCGAAAGCGGCCAGTACGACGTGCTGGGCGTGCAACTGGTGACCGTCGGCGACCAAGCCACCGCGCTCGCTGAAAAACTCCGCACCGACAACAAATATCAGGAATACCTCTACCTCCACGGCTTCGGCGTCGAATCCGCCGAGGCATTGGCCGAGTTCTGGCACAAACGCATGCGCCAGGAACTGGGCTTCAGCAGCGACGACGCCCCCACCGTCCGCGAACTTTTCCAGCAAGGCTACCGCGGCAGCCGCTACTCCTTCGGCTACCCCGCCTGCCCCAACCTCGAAGACCGCGCCCTGATCATCGAACTGCTAAAACCCCAAGACCTCGGCGTCACCCTCAGCGAAAACTACATGCTCATCCCCGAACAATCCACCGACGCCCTCGTCGTGCATCATCCGCAAGCCAAGTACTTCGACATCTAACCCTCATCCCCCACCCCACCCACAACGCCCACGGATAGCAATCCGTGGGTGTTTTTGCGCGCAGAGCAGCCCCGAAATTTGAGATTCCGCAAGTGACTTTTGCTGGATCAGGGCGGCTACTTCTGTTCCTGAGAGCGTTGCTGGTTCATATGAGACGCCTGTTGTCCCGGCGCCGGTTGTCCTGGTGTGGGACTGGCCCGCTGCGTTGTTGGACTCTCTTTCCATGCGGCTGGCGGATACTCGTCTTCTGGCGACTCAAGCAGTTGCTTCAGTTTGATCTCGTCCTTCCGAATCTGTTCCTCAATAGCCGCTCGACGTTCAGCACCTGCCTCCCTGAGCCAGCTGCGAGACGTTTCTATGCACCGTTGATAGACTTGTATCTGATTTGCCCTTGTCTTTCGATTGCAGTCCTTTATCCAGATAATGCTGTGTTCAATGGGTTTCGCATACTTCGCGACAAACGCCTTTTCTGCATCCGGCGTGAAGGGGACCATCTCGTCGATTGTCAGTTGGTCCGCTCTGATCGTATTGACGCATTGGATGAGAAACGATTGTCCCATATGAGCATTGGTCGGAAGCAGCGACTTCAGCATCTCGTTGTAGTTTTCGCTGGTTAATTGGGAGGGATCAAAAGTGCGTCCAGAGCGCAAGGCAATCAAGGTTCCGGGGCCCTTTTGCAGCGTAAACCAAACACACACACCGTAAGTCTTCTCGACTAGGAACTGATACATGATGTTACAAGGCTTCACGGCTTTATCGGGTGAAGAGTCAGTGCCGAATCCACAGGAAACAAGCTTTCCTTGAAAAAGCAGGTACTTGGGTGGCGGAAGATGTTTGTCGTCACCTCGGGCAGCATAACAGGCACAGACCAACACCATACCGGCAATCAGTAGATTACGCATAGTTTCGTAGGGGCGGCCTCCGCCGCCGCCTTCCTTGATCTTATGTCTAGCCGTCCCTCAACCTTCTGCTACAATAACAACCAAGTACCAAAGTGCCCTTCTGATAAAATACTGTTGCCTGGCGGCCTGTCCACCACCGAGTCCCCCATGCCTCATCGCCCCAAATCCACGATGCCCGCCCTCAGCATCAGGCAGCCCTTCGCCGAGCAGATCCTCCTCGGCCTCAAGCGTATCGAATACCGTTCCAAATCCACCACTCGCCGCGGCCGCGTCTATATCTACGCCAGCCGAATCCCTCATCCCGATCCCCAGGAATGGCGCAAGATCGACAAGTTACCGGCCCAGCTTCCCGCCGGCCGGATCGTCGGCACCGTCGAAATCACCGACTGCACCTGGTCCGACGAATCCCGCTGCTACTGCTGGCACCTGAAAAGTCCCCAGCGCCTGCCCCCCCGCCGTCCCGATGGCCGGCCGCAGCCGGTCTGGTTTTACCCGTTCACTCAGGACTCTCCCCCGCCGATGCCCCCCGCCATCCCCATGGAACAAACCTGGCTACCGTTCGATCCGCCGGCACGCCGGTAACGCCTCCAAAAACAATCGCCCATAGCGCTTCGTCTTCACCCGGCTATCCAGAATCACCACAATCCCCCGATCCGTTCGGCTGCGAATCAGCCGGCCGAACCCCTGCTTCATCTTGATGATCGCCTCGGGCACCGAGTAATCCATGAACGGATTGCCCCCCGCGCGCCGAACCGCCTCCAGCCGCGCCTCCACCAAGGGCTCATCCGGCACCGCAAACGGCAGCTTCACAATAATCACATTCCGCAACTGATCCCCCTGTACATCGATCCCCTGCCAGAAGCTGCTCGTGCCAAACAGCACCGCATTCGGCGTCGCCCGGAACCGCTCCAGCAGCACCCGCGGCGGCGGCCCCTGCCCCTGCACCAGCATAGGCAGCTTCAATTCCTCCAGCTTCCCCCGCAGCATCTGGTACGCCTGGTTCAGCATCCCATAGCTGGTAAACAGCACAAACGCTCCCCCATTGGTCATGTCGAGATATTGAACGATCCTCTCCGCCGCCGCCGGCAAAAACAGCGGATCATTCGGCTCCGGCAAGTTCGCTTCCACATACAACGTCGCCTGCCGCTCATAATCAAATGGCGACCCCAACTGCAACACCTCCCCCCGCTCGACGCCCAGCCGCGACTTGATATACGCAAACGCCGCGGCATTTGCCTTATCCGTGGCATGGGCGGCTCGCCCATGCACCTCGGCAGTGTTGCCTCCCCCTTGGCCAAGGACCGCATCCAGTTTGACCTGATTCAATCCCCTCCACCGCCAATTGGTGATGCCCGCATTCACCGCATTCTCCCAGGTGTACTTCACCGAGTGCTTCAGATCCTCTTCATCGCGCACCAGATGGTCGTAATACTCCGCCTGCCAGAATTCCCCGCTTCTCCCCAGTACCTTGTTCGCCTCTTTGCCCGTCCGAGATTTCCATGTGTGCACAATCCTCGCCAGCTCAAACCCCTCCAGCGGCTGCAGCACTACATGCACATGGTTCGGCATCAAGCACCAGGCCAGTAGCTCATACCGATTCCCGTCGAAGTACCGAATCGCCTCTGCAACAATCCCCGCCACCTGCGGCAGCTTCATCAGACACTCCCCATGGCCCGCATCCAGATACTTCTCCACCTTCTCCGAATGCAGTTCCCTTAGCTTTCGCTGTTCTTCTGCCGTCAGATCGCGGTTCATCTGCTTGGCATTCTGCACAATCGCGTCCCGCTCGATCCGCCAGCCATCCAGTACCTCCGCAGGCATCGCATCTGCCAGTCGGAAAGTCACCGCGTAAATACCCCCCTTCTTCGTCCAATGTGGCAGGTAAGCTCCTTCGCGAGTCTGGATCTCACCCGCTGGAGCCTGCACGGGCGAGCCGCCCGTGCCACTCTTGTCGATCGCCTCGCTCGTGGCATGGGCGGCCCGCCCATTCGCCCCCCCAACCCGTCCCCGCACCCCCGCCGGGCCCACCGTCGCGGGGGGGAAGATGAAGCGCTGCACCGTAGCAAACAGA
>JBLNDH010000439.1:0-9991 GCA_050261455.1 Bacillota bacterium | reverse complement strand
CTTACGTGCGAAAATCTCCCCCGGGGCCGGAGCGCGGGTGGTTCTGCACTGCGGCCCGCAGGCCAATGTTCCCGGCGAGCCCCTGCTGAGCGTGATGGCCAGTGAATCGATGCCCGGATGGTCGCTGTCGATGTACCTGGACCGCTCGGACCCGCTCGCGGCGGCCGCTCACCGGCAAATGGCGCTTTACCTCTGGACCGCCGCGCTGGGCATCGGCCTGATCCTGGTTTTGATGCTGCTGGTGGGAGGATACATCGGGCGACAAATGCGGCTCACGCGGATGAAGAACGATCTGATCGCGACCGTCAGTCACGAGCTCAAGACGCCGCTGGCGTCGATGCGCATGCTGGTGGACACCCTTCTGGAAGGGCGTTGTCGCGACAGCCAGCAGGCTGGCGAGTATTTGACCCTCATCGCCCGGGAAAACGACCGCCTCAGCCGGCTGATCGATAACTTCCTGACCTTCTCCCGCATGGAACGCAACAAACGCACCTTTGAAAAGGCCCCGGTGGATGTGGCCGACGTCGTGCGGGCGGCCGAGCAATCCATTCGCGAGCGTTTCTCGGCTCCCGGATGCTGCCTGGAGGTGCAGATCCAGTCGCCTTTGCCGCCGGTCACCGGAGATCGCGATGCGCTGATTACCGTGGTGCTCAACCTGCTCGACAACGCCTACAAGTATACCCGTGACGAAAAACGCGTACGGGCCAGGGCATTCGCGGACCGCGGAAGCATCTGCATCGAGGTGAGCGACAACGGCATCGGCCTGGCTCGCCGGGAGGTACGCAGCATCTTCGACCGTTTCTATCAAGTGGATCAGACGCTCTCCCGGCAGACGGGCGGGTGTGGCTTGGGATTGAGCATCGTCCGGTTTATCGTAGAAGCGCACAGCGGCACCATCCGCGTGGACAGCCGGCCGGAGCAGGGCAGTCGCTTCACCGTGACCCTGCCGGCCGCTTCCGGGCCGCTGACGCCAGCCGCAGAGGAGGAACCGGTTTCCCATGGCCGCTGAGCATGTTCTCATTATCGAAGACGACCCGACGATGCTGCGGGGGCTGAAGGACAACTTCGCCTTCGAGGGATATGCCGTGAGCACCGCCCGCGACGGCGAAGAAGGGCTGCGGGCCATCCTGGACGCCCGCCCGGACCTGGTGATCCTCGACATCATGCTGCCAAAGATCAACGGCTACGAGGTCTGCCGCCTGGTCCGCAAAGAGCAACTCGACATGCCGATCATCATGCTGACGGCCAAGACACAGGAGTCGGATGTCCTGCTGGGGCTGAACCTGGGGGCCGACGATTACGTGACCAAGCCCTTCAGCATCAAACAGCTCCTGGCCCGCGCCAACGCCTTTCTGCGTCGCCGGCGGCAGGCGGAAAGCCAGGTCTACCGCTTCGGCGATTTCGAGCTGGACGTGGCCTCGCGCAAACTGCTGCGCGACGGGCGGGAAATCGCCCTCACGCCCAAGGAATTTGGCCTGCTGGAGCTGTTCCTGCGCCGCGCCGGGCGGGCTTTGACCCGCGATCAGATCATGAAAACCATCTGGGGCTACGACGCCTTCGTCACCGCACGCAGCGTGGATCGCTTCGTTAACACGCTGCGGAACAAGATCGAAGCCGACATCCACCACCCCAGCTTCATTCGCACCGTGCGCGAAATCGGCTACCGTTTCGAGGCCGGCGAAGCGAATTGACGCCAGTTCCGCAATCAAGGGAGAAACATTCCTAAGGGCCGGTTCAGATGATTGACGGGAATCGTGCTGAACAGGCGGTTCTGTAGCATTCATGGGTCGCATTTGCCCCCTTCGGCAGCATCCGGCCCCTCCCGCGCAAGAAAATACGCCGAGGACAACTCGGCGTAAGTCCTTGCATCTCATGCATCTAGCGGAGAGGGCGGGATTCGAACCCGCGATGGGGTTTAAGCCCATGCATTTCCAGTCGGCGGCAAGTTACGTAGCAGGAGGGACTTATGACGGGCCATGCAAAAACTCGGTAGATGGAGCCTCCCGGATTTCATCGCCTAGGAGCCATGGCATAGCGGAGGGCAATTCTACTCGGTGAGATTTGTTTGCTATATATATGTAATCTTTTTCCGACATATAAGGTATACTGTAAATCGATGGCCGTCCTTAATGACACAACCATCCGGACCGCTTTGGCAAAGCTGGGCGAGCACCTGCGCGTGGATCGTGACGTGGAGATTCTGCTCGTCGGCGGCGCAGCGGGCGTTCTGATCAATGAGCTACCGCCCGCCTGGACGACGGCGGATGTCGATATCATCCATTGCCGACTGCCCCAGGACCGCGAGGCAGTCTTGGCCGCTGCCGTTGAGGCAGGCAAGGAACTGGCGCTGCCGCCCAGTTGGATCAGCGAGGATGTCGGGCTGTATGCTTGGACCCTGCCCGAGGGCTGGGAGAGTCGCCGGGTTCTGATTGGCACCTATGGTCGGCTTCGAGTGTATGCCGCCAGTCGCCTGGACCTGATTGCGATGAAGATCATTGCCCATCGGGAGCGGGATTTGGAGCATCTGGTGCAGATGAAGGTGAAGCCCGAGGAGTTGGGTTTCGTCCGCCGCTACCTCGATGCGCTGGTTCAGCAGCGCGGGGATGAAATGGGGCGCATTGAGATGGCACGGCAGTACGTAGATGGATGGGAGGAACAACCATGAATACGGCTCTGCTGGATTCGGTGGCATCTCGCTGGGCACGGCTGGGGGCAATGCTCAACGTCCAAGCCGCCCAGAATACGCCCGACATCGAGCGGCTATTGCTGGACACCGCCCGCGTGGCATCAGCCAACTCACGGCTGTTCATCCTGGCGGCAAGTTGGCTTGCCCAGTATGGCGACTACGTTGCCAAACACCGGCTTGCAAAGCTCATCCGCGATGAGTTGGAGACAGAGCATCGACCGACCCTGGGGCTCATGCTGGAATGGGCAAAGGAACACGGCGATGTTAACGGCTCTCGGTTTAACCTCGCCATCGAAGCCTGCGGCGCGGCACTGGATGCGCGTCCGCTGTTCGATGTCGAGCGTCGAAACGCCCTCTTCGCCCAACTTGCCGAGCAGCGTGCATCGTCTCTCTCTCGCAAATGGGGTCGCTGGATGGCGGACTTCGAGCTGAAGACCGATGCGCTGCGTCCTGGAGAGTGGATCGCCGAGCAGAATCCCTCGTTGTACGAACGAGCCTTGACAGGCGGCGACCTGCTGGCGTCAGTGTTGGCCGAATGCGAAGCCGATGCTGGTGTGATCGAAAGCGAAGCGGAACTGGCCCGCCGTTGCGGCGCATCGCGTCCCGCCATCCGCGATGCCATCCGCAAGCTTCAACTTGCCGGGCGGCTGCGTTCCATCGCGCGTGGCAGGTCGAAAGCCATCGAACTGCGTCCTCGCCAAGTTGCTTGATCTCTTTAACATGCTCATCAAACCGCACAACCCTCTGGATAAGGTACGACGCAAAGCCTGCAAGGAACGCAGCACGGGGATTGAGGCCCGGAGTCGATAGCGGCGAGATAGCTCGCAAACGGAGCCACCGCTTCCGAGACGCTGAGGTAGAAATGGGCGAGCGACTAGACCTTCGGCAGCATCTGGCCCCTCCCGCGCAAGAAAATACGCCGAGGGCAACTCGGCGTAAGTCCTTGCATTTTATGCATTTAGCGGAGAGGGCGGGATTCGAACCCGCGATGGGGTTTAAGCCCCATACAGCATTTCCAGTGCTGCTCCTTCAGCCACTCGGACACCTCTCCAAAGGGCCGGTCTGGCCATCACGGACAGGCAATTTACTCGAAGTTAAGCCTTCTCACCATACCTCCGCCCCCTGGATTCTTCTTCTATTGGGTATTGCCTTGGCTATTGCCCTCCCACCCAGCTGCCGAGGCCGCTCGCTCTGACCCCATTTTCTCCAAAGATTACAGCCCCTCGTACGATGCCAATCCCCGGGCACGGCATGGCCAGCCAGTTGGGCACGTGGACCAGACCTCCCCTCCAATCCCTTCCTGCGGCACCCTGGCTCCATTACCCGCCCCACCGGCGGCCGATTCCTTTGTCGAAATCCCTGTCCACAGCGATTGACCTGTGGTCCTCCTCACTCCTCGGGTGTCCCCCATACCACACCCAACGCCGCACCCGCCCCCCGCAATCGCTTTCGCATTCCCCCCGCACCACAACCTTCAGAAACGCATACCCCATCTTTTTTCGGTCCGCAAAAAAACGCCTTTGCGCTTTGCGTGCCCTGCAATTTCCTTTCATCACCCCGCCTGCCAGCGTTAAAATCACGCTATATCGCTTTTTTTCTGGCAATGGATAGCTATCCACTTCCCCTTCCCGGTCCTCCCCCGCCAATGAGTCGTGCAGGCTCTTCCAAGTTTTCCTTGCATCGCTTTTCAGCCCGTGCTATATGGCCTGTGGTGATTGGGAATGGCAATGGGCTGCCACTCCCACCCCGATGAGATACCGGCCCCTTTCGGGCTGGACCAGTGGCCAATCACGGCCCCCTGGCAGCGGGACCCCGGATGCCCGGCCTTGACGTGCACAGGCCGACGCGCCGGATCACTCCCCCAGGGATGGCGCAACGCACCTCTTTCGATTGTGCGAGGGCGCCCAGGTTCTCAGCTCATCGGCCCCAAGTGGGACGCACGTCCTGCCTCTCCGTTGCCGCAATGGCAACCACTCCAGCCTTCGGGCTGCGATGTTTTCAGGGGGTGGTCACTGACGAGGGCCGTTTAGCATGCGGCTCGGGCATTCGAATTTCGAAGCTGGTTCGGAACCTCCGTGGTCCTGAGGCAGCAAACCGCATCGATTCGCGTAGGGCGAATCCCCCCTCGTCAGCCAGTTAATCGTTCAGTCGCACCGTTCCTTCAAGGTGCGCCGGCACCTGGGGCTTGCCACCGGCGCATCGCGGCTGATCTCGTCGCCATGGGCAAGTGGAAAGGTTCGTACTATGCGTACCCAGTTCACGCGTTCCGCCAAGAAGCAGACCTCGCGCAACCGCATCGCACCCGCTCTTCGCCTTGAGCCGCTGGAATCCCGCCAGCTGCTCAGCAGCTACTTCGTCTCGCCCACAGGCAACGACTCGGGCAATGGCTCCATCACCGCCCCCTGGAAGACCGTTCAGCATGCCGTCGATTCCGTCGCTTCCGGCGATGTCGTCAACCTCCGCGGCGGTAACTACGGCGGCAATATCTATATCGGAACGCCCAATATCACTCTCCAAAGCTACAACGGAGAGAAGGCATACATCAGCAGTTCCGCCCAGGACACCTCCATCGCCGGCACCATCACCATCGGCGCCGATGCCTCCGGGACAAAACTGCTGAACCTCGATGTCAGCGGCGGCGGCTACTACACCATCAAGACCGAAAGCACCGTCGGCTCCGGCGAACCCAATGAGCACGGCGCCAGCAACATCCTCATCCAAGGCTGCAAGCTCCACGGCAGCGGCCGCGTTGTCGTCAAGAACACCCCCGGCCGCGACAACGTCTCCCTCATCAACTATGATATCTACGACTCCGGCATGCGCGACGCCAGCAACGCCGAAGGCATCGACAACGTCAACGGCGATCGCATGATCCTCCGCGACTCCTACATCCACGACATCGCCACCACCGGCGTCTACGCCAAGGGTGGTTCCATCGGCTCCATCATCGAACGCAACCGCATCAGCAACACCGGCGGCCAAGGCATCATCCTCGGCCAGGACAGCGACCCCGAGTGGTTCGACCTCCAGGCCAATCCCCAGACCTACGAAAACATCGATGGTGTGGTCCGCAACAACATCGTCACCAACACCGCCTACGCGGGTATTGCCGCCTGGGCGGCCCTGCGACCCAAGATCTTCAACAACACCCTCATCAACGTCGCCACCCAGGGCCAGGGCGGCATCCTGCTGAATTCCCAGGACCACTACGCGCCCCCGGACTACAGCACCTACACCACCGTCCCCACGGTCGATGCCACCGTTTCCAACAACATCGTCGTCACCTCCGCGCCCATGATCGACATCCGCAGCCTCCAGGGCTCGCTGACGATGAACAACAACGTCTTCTACAACCCCAGGGGTGCTGCCCAGTTCCAGGACGATACCAAGAACTTCTACGGCGACTTCGCCGCCTGGAAGGCCCTGCGCGGCACCGATGGCGCCAGCGTCGAGGCCAACCCGCAGCTCACCAGCGATGGGCACCTGAACTCCAACAGCCCCGCCATCAACCGCGGGCAGACCATCAGCTCGTTCACCGATGACTTCGATGCCCAGAAACGCCCCGCCGGCGCCGCCTGGGACATCGGCGCCGATGAATCCGGCGCCACCGGCACCGTGACCCTCCCCCCCACCGACACCGGCAGCGGCGACACCAGTGGCAACACCGGCGGCGACACCACGACCCCCATCGTGAGTGGCCCCTGGGAAAATCACTCCATCGCCAATCAGACCGGCACCTTCAGCGCCGATTTTGACATCAAGGCCACCGAGGCGGGTTCTGACATCGTGGTCGGCTTCTCCAATGGCACCGCCGACGCCTACACCGACCTGGGGCCCATGTTCCAGTTCAACGGCGATGATAGCGGCATCTACGCCCGCAACGGCGGCGCCTATGCTGCTCAAAGTCCGATGAAGTACGCCGTCGGCACCACCTATCATGTCAAGATGGTGGTCCGCACCCAGGATCACACCTACGACGTCTTCGTAACGCCGCAGGGTGGATCGACCGTGCAGCTGGCCCAGAATTACGCCTTCCGCTCCGAGCAGAGCAGCGTCTCGAGCCTGAACAACTGGGTCAAGGCGACCTACTCCGGCGCGGGAACGGTCAGCAACTTCGCCCTGAATGCAACCGCCCCCACCACCGCGACCAACGGCCTCAAGGCTCAGTACTTTGACAGCCTCGGGTTCCAGAACCTGAAGGTCAGCCGCGTCGATCCCACGGTGAACTTCAACTGGGGCACCGGCGCGCCGGCCACCGGCATGGGCGCCGATTCCTTCAACGCCCGCTGGACCGGCTACGTCGTCCCCAAGTACAGCGAGACGTACACCTTCTACACCAAGTCGGATGATGGCGTGCGCCTCTGGGTCAACGGCAAGCTGCTGATCGACAACTGGACCAATCACAGCGCCACCGAGAACAAGGGCACCATCGCCCTCCAGGCCGGCCAGAAGTACGCCATCAAGATGGAGTACTACGAGAACACCGGCAATGCGACGGCGACCCTCGGCTGGTCCAGCACCAGCCAGGCCAAGCAGATCATCCCGCAGAGCCAGCTGTTCACGGCCTGATCTGTCAGTCATCTGACGCCGGCATCGCAGTAGCGCGATAACCCCGGCTTCTCATCAACAAGAGCCCCCTCCTCACCGAGGGGGCTCTTTTTTATTTCGATTCACCAACAACCCTCCTTCGTCAGTCGAGCCGGGCCGTCCTCGGCCCGATCCGCACCCCGTCAAACCCGCTGCGATACCCCACCAGCCGAGATTCGAAAGGGGCCTGAGAAACTTCTTGCTTACCACATCTCTGCAAGCTACGCTCCAGGTTGCGGAGTGAGATAACACACGTTGCCGCGGCCAACGTTTCATCAAATCCCACGGAGGCCTCATGCGACCCCGGAACTGTTTTTCCTTCCTCCTCCTGCTCTTCCTGGCTCCATTCGCCTCCGCCTTGCCTCTCTACACGCCCCTGACCCAGCAACTCTCGACACAAACCTCCGCCACCGCCCGCATCCCTGACCTGCCCGAGATCGTCGACAGCCGGATAGATCCTTCGCAACATCGGGAATGCCCCCCCAGGTTTGTCACTTGTCCATCTTTGCGGAAACACCACCCTCACCAAGGCGATACGGCACCTCATAGTTTCCCGTCACCGTAAACGTCTTGGTGTACGTCCCGTCCACGCAGGTATACCGGAAGTACAGCCTATCCGGATCATATTCCCCCTGCGGCAATGCCGGCAGCTTGCATTGGAACAGATGCACCTTTCGCGGCTGAATTGTCACGGTGTCGGTCCAGATCTTCCCCTTGGCCTTCTCATCCGCGTCGTACCAGATCTCCACCTGCTGCTTCTCGTCGAGGTCCAGATACGGGTTGCTCATCGCCAGCAGCAGATATCGGCCGTTGATAATCCCGCGAATGACCGGGTGATCTCGATTCCGGATGTCTTCATGCCGCACCGGCCGGATGAAGCTGTAGGTCCCGTCAAACAGCGCATTGAACTGCGACAGCCGATGCAGCCCCTTCACAAAGAACTCCAGCTCGCCAAACGTCTCCGGCTTGTCGAACGGCGGCTTCGCTGCCGGTTGCCCCGCCGGCGTCGCAAAGTAGCGGTTGTGCCACAGGTAAAAACCTTCCTGCCCAATCATGAAGTTGTAGATCACCGCCGCTTCCACCATATACGGACTGACCGGCCGCGATCCCAGCTTCGCCGCATCTCCCATCGTCTCCTGATTCCCCGGCCGCATCGTCACCAGCGGCCGTTTGTCGGTCACCAGCGTCCCGCTGCGCTTGTAGTACTTGCCGCCATTGAACCAGAACAGCGAATTCTCCCCCTTGGCGATGAACTCTTTCATATTCGCCGCCCCACCGGCGTAATCCTCGTACCCGATCTTCGTCGGCGCCGCGTAAACCGGATCCTCCGCCACATCCGTCCGAATCTTCCGGCGCCCTTTGTCGTCGAGGATATACTTCCCATCTTGGCCCCGCTGATAGATCGAGAGCGTCTGCGGATAGACCAGGAAGTAGTACGAATCCTTATGGAAGTACTTGACCAGTTGGACGTACAGGTTGTTATCAAAACTCACCTGCCCATCCTTGCGGTACCAGTCATACAACGAGCCGACTTTCTCCGACGCCGACATCCCCGTTTTCGGATCAATGGCCGGCGGCTCACCCCAACAGCTATTCAACCCAATCCAGAGTGACCCATAGTGATAGATCACCAGCTTCCGCCCCCGCGCCGCCGCACAGTCCACCGCCCCCTTGTAATAGTTGCCCAGGAAACTCGCCCACGCATCGTTGTATGACTTGTGGATCGCCGCCACCGTCCCCGGCTTTTCCGCCTTCGGATCGGTTTCCCTCAGCTTCTTCAAATCCTCCGGCAACAGTTCCGGATGATCCTTGAAGATTCCCTCGCCGCGCGTGTACCACATTTCCTCTTCATCGAAGCTGTAGAACCCGAAGTCATTGCTCCCCCCACGCGCCACCGCCTCGTAACAGCGCCGCCCCAGTTCCTGGGCATTGGCCGGGCTCACCCACGCCGACCGCAACTGCGACCACCCCAGCAGGTCCCGGTATTTCTCCTTGTCCTTCGCCGCCAGTTCCTTGGAAATGTTGTCCAGGATGCCCGGGTACTCAAAGAACCACCGCTGATCCAGCCGCAGATCATCCTGCTTATCGATGATCGTCGTCATGTGGCTGAACCCCCGATTCAATGGCCCGCCAAACTTGTCCTCGTCGGTGAACCGCCGCGTGTTCCACACAATGATGAACTTCGGATTCAGCCGAAAGGCCGGGAACCGCTCGTAATTGATGACATTAAACGCCTTCTGCGGCGTAAGCGTGTAGTCGTTGTCCTTCAGCTTCGGCGTCTCATTAAGCGGGCCCAGCTTGACGGGTGCGGAACTGGTGATGGGAAGGCCGGTGCTGTCTTTCTTGCCCTGAAGGTAGCTGGTGTTCTCCGGGCCAATGGTCTCTTGAGCGGAGGCAATCCCGCAAGGTATTCCCAGAGACAGCATCAGAATCGCCTTGGCCAGCAAGCACAAACGGTTCATTCCCATCACGTCCTGCCCTTTCCTTTCCGAAGTCGGTTACCGATCTAGTCTTGAGAGAACTAAAGAGGGTTATAAGCGCCCGGCGGCATGGCCGCTACGCAGGAGGGCCATGAGGTGGCCGGGGGTCCACCGGGACCTTGTTTGGGACCAGGCCGGGCACACCGGGAACCTCCTGGGGACCACCGAGAGTCACCGGGAGCCACCTTGGGCACACCGGGAGCCACCTTTTCGTGAAACGTAAAACGGGAAACGTAAA
>JBLNDH010000438.1:0-3006 GCA_050261455.1 Bacillota bacterium | reverse complement strand
CGTACACGACGTGCAGATCACCAAGGAACCACCGAATTACCGCATGGGCTGAGCGAACGCCAGACCTGTTTCAACGTTGACGGAACACCATGACCGACCTGCATAGCGACAAGATCCTGATTCTGGATTTCGGCGCGCAATATACCCAGCTCATCGCTCGTCGCATCCGCGAAATCGGCGTGTACTGCGAAGTCTGGGCGTGGGACCACGATCCGGCCGAGATCGCGCGCTTCGCCCCGAAGGGCATCGTGCTGTCGGGCGGCCCCGAGTCGACGACCGAGTTCGGCGCACCCGTGGCGCCGCAGGCCGTCTTCGATTCGGAAGTGCCGATCCTTGGCATCTGCTATGGCATGCAGACGATGGCCATGCAGTTGGGTGGTGCGACGGAAGCCGCCGATGCGCGCGAGTTTGGCCATGCGCAGGTCGAACTCATCGCGCAGGATTCGCTGCTGGATGGGCTGAAGGACCATCCCGGCTCGCCGCCTCGACTCGACGTCTGGATGAGCCACGGCGACCACGTCTCCGCGGCGCCGCCGGGATTCACCGTGACGAGTTCTGGGAATTCCTCTGGCCGGTCATCGAGAACGGCCAGTGCGTCGGCATTGTCGCTCAGGACATGCGCACCATGCAGATCCGCGCCTTCCGCGCCGATGCGGTGGTGATGGCAACGGGCGGCAATGGCGTGATCTTCGGCAAGAGCACCATGAGCGTGATCTGCACCGGCGGCGCTGCCGCCCGCTGCTACCAAGCCGGTGCCAAATACGCCAACCCTGAGTTGATCCAGGTGCACCCGACGGCGATTCCCGGCGAAGACAAGTGCCGGCTGATCAGCGAGTCAGCCCGCGGCGAAGGTGCACGCGTCTGGGTGCCTCGCAAGGCACACGACCCGCGCCGGCCGAACGACATTCCCGAGGAAGAGCGCTACTACTTCTTGGAAGAGCGTTATCCCAAGTATGGCAACCTCGTGCCGCGTGACATTGCCACCCGCGAGATCTTCCAGGTCTGCCAGGAGGGCCTGGGCGTTGGCGGCGGCAACATGGTCTACCTCGACCTGCGTGACGAGGTGAAGCGCGTCGGGCGGACGGCGATTCTTCATAAGCTCGAAGGAATTCTGGAGATCTATGAGAAGTTCGTCGGCGCCGACCCCTTGGAAGAGCCGATGAAGATCTTCCCGGCTGTCCACTATTCCATGGGCGGCCTGTGGTGCGGGTTCACCAAGGACGAGAAGACCGGCGGGCTCAAGGCTGGGGCTCCGAACAACATGATGACCAACATCCCCGGGCTGTATGCCATGGGCGAGGTCAGCTACCAGTATCACGGGGCCAATCGGCTGGGGGCCAACTCGTTGCTGTCGTGCATCTTCGATGGCCTGTTCGGTGGGACCTGCATCAAGAACTACATCACCGATGCGGCGAAAGTCGCGGCGGCCGATGTTCCGCAGACGACCTTCGATGCGGCCGTCAAGCAGGAGACGGAAAAGCAGGATTGGCTGGTCAACAACAAGGGTACCGAGAACCCCTACCTGCTGTGGCAGGAAATGGGCCGGTGGATGACCGACAACTGCACGGTCGTCCGCAACAACGAGAAGCTGGAAGACACGATCAATCGTTGCCAGGAATGGAAGCAACGGTACCAGAAGGTGAAGCTGTCGGACACCCTGATGTGGACGAACCAGAACCTGTCGTTCACCCGAGCGCTGAAGGACATGATCATCATGGCCGAGGCGATTCTGCAGGGTGCCCTGCTCCGCAACGAGTCGCGTGGGGCGCACTACAAGCCGGCGTTCCCCAATCGTGACGATGCCAACTTCCTGAAGACCACGATCGCGACCTATGACGCGGCCACCAATCATCCGGTGATCCACTATGAACCGGTGGACACCAGCCTCGTCCCGCCGCGAGCCAGGACCTATGGCAAAACCGAGAAGAAGAAGGAAGCTGCGGCGGCAAGCCCGGTCCCGGCGACCACTCCCGCGACGAGCACGACTCACTGATAAGGTGGTCGGAAAGCATCGCATGTAGAATGCCTGTACATGAGATGTCGGTCGGAGCCGAAGGGATCTGGTCAACAAAGACAATTGTTTTCTCTAAGCCTTTGAGAGGGCGACCTTTATGGTCGCCCTTTCTTTTTGGTCCCCGCGGTCTGGCCGTTGCATAAATCCGCCTAAGACGAGGGCTCGTCTGCTGCAATGATTTGGGAAAGCTATAGAATGCCCTTCTCATCGTTCTAGGGTCGGTGGGTCATAAAAGGGCTAAGTCAGGCGGATAAGGGTATGGAAATTCTCCTGATTGGAATCGTGTTGTTCTGCGTCGGCTCCAGCATCTGGGCGGCGGTGAAGCTGCTGGCGTGGATATTCCGGTCCGCGATGGGAACCGGCCAGGTGGATGACGCCCCTCGCTGTCCCCGCTGTGGCAATGCGTCTTTGGAGGATGGGCGATGCCGGCTGTGCGGATGGATGCGATTGGAGCCCAAACCCGTGCAACCGGGGGAAGACGAGTGGCGGATCACGGCCCGGCGGGTTAGTCAATTGTGCGAGCTTGGGCTGTTGGATGTGCAGACGTTCAACAGCATCATCGTGGCGATTAACCAAGTCAAAGGACCGGATACGGCCGCGGCTTCCCGAGTAGCTCCAAAGCCGGCCAAGGTACAGACGGTGCGAGCGGTTGAATCTTCCGCGTCGATCCCCCCTGTTGCCCCCCCACCATTGCCGCTGGTGCTTAAGGAAGTCGCGCCAGCCCAGGCGATGCGCGTCGAACCGCCGGTACCGCAACCTGTGGCCCCCAAGCGGGTAGTGCCCGTGGAAGCCAAGCCCAAGCCGCCGAGGAAGTCGGTGGCGGAGCTGTTGGGGGCGTTCATGGAGGAGAGCAATATCCGCTGGGGCGAGCTGATCGGCGGATTGCTGATTGTCGGCTGCTCGATTGCGTTGGTCTTCACGTTCTGGGGATGGATCGAAGCAAGGCCATGGTTCAAGTTCTTCCTGTTCACAGGCGCAACGGCGGGTGTGTT
>JBLNDH010000437.1:0-6849 GCA_050261455.1 Bacillota bacterium | reverse complement strand
GCTGGGTGGCATCGGGGGTGAGGGGGCCCGGCGCAAGCAGCAGCAGCAGGCCGCTGGTCAGCACCAGTGATCCCAGTAGACTCGCCAAGACGGCGACATTCCGACGCGACATCCGTTCGCGTTTAGCCACAGCCTGTCCCGCTTCCGTTTTAGTACTACGACGGTTGTTTTTCACGGCTTCGCTTCTAGAACGCATTTCAAACCGGAGCTGATGAGGTGTTGCCACTTGGAACTTGTTTCAAAGCCTGGGTTTGCGAGGTACTCTCGCAGGGCTCCAGGTTTTGGAATTTGTTCCCAGCTGTGAGTTTGAAGCTTGTTCAACCAGGATTCTTCGGGCACCAATGGCGGCATCGTCCGATAACACCGCCAATCCCATTACATCCTAGATCGGCTAGCGTGCCTTAGAGTCTGCAATAAACCAGAAGTTGGCGTGAGATTCAACCCCTCGGCACCTTTGGTCTTACATTTTGTGTTTCCGGATCTGTTAGGGGCTCTATCTTGTGGTGTTACTGGTGAGGCTGGGGGATCAGTCGACGAGAGGCATGAGCTGGCTGGTGGGGACGGCGCGGAACTGTCCGCCGGTTTGATCGGCGATGGCTTTCAAGGCGGCGGGGGAGCCTTGGTCGCCAAAGGAGACGGCATGAATGCGAATCCCGAGGTCTTTTCGTGCGGCCACCACAGCTTGGACGAAGTCATCTCCGAGGCCACTTTGGCCTGTGGCCAAGACGATTTCGGCGGGCCTGGCCTGGAGGGCCCGGACGAGGGCGGGTCCGACATGGCTTTGGCCGGAGCATCGGACATCCGTCAGTGCATTCCGGCAGGCGAGGACGTTTTTCTTAACGGCGGGGGTGGTGCCTTCGGGAGGCCAGACCAGGACGCGATCGGTTTCCCAGAAGATGACTTGGAAGGTCATTTGGTCATCGAGGGTTTCGGCCGACTCGATGGTCGCCAATTTCATGGAAGCGAAGGCGTTAGCCGATCCCTCGCCGTGATCGAGGAGGTAGATGACGGTGGGGCCTTTGAGGTTGAGGCCCATAAAGCTGGGCTTGGCGGGCAGGGGTGGTTTAGTGGGCTGGCTGAGGATGATCGAATCCGCTCTACTGTGATCCCGGTTGGAAGGATCGCTGCCGGAGGTGCGCATGACGAGCCAGGTGACCAGCATTCCCAGCAGGAACATGCTGAGGCTCCAGACGCACAGCAGGAGGGCGTGTTTGATGGTGAAGGTGAGTTGAGGCGTGGGTACGGGAGGTTTGGGGGCAGCGGCGGCGCGAACCAGGGTGGCTTCGGCCAGGGCTGTGGCGGCGAGGCCTGAACCGGTGAGCGTGGAGCCCACCAGGCCTGTTCCGGTCAAGCCGGTTCCCGTTCCGCTGAGGCTTGTTCCGGTCAGGCCGCTGCTGGCGACCACTTGTTCGAGATCATCAAGGCTGGGGGCTTCGTCGGGGAGTTTGACGGAGGGCTTGGACATCAGGGCCCTGCCGGCGGCGGGGCTGCCGTGAGTTTTGAGTTCGCGGGGCACGGTCTGGATGGTTCCACAGTGTTGGCAGCGACAGACGCCACCGGCGAACGCGTCGTCGATGGTGAGCACCACCATGCACTTGGAACATGTGATCTGAATCATCGTTGATTCACGATTTGGCTGAGGAGATTGTTCCTCCTGTCCACCACGGAATCAAGGAACAGAAGGCGACAATAACCTCATCCGGGCTCCCAGAGATAGTAAAACCCGGTGGGCAATAAGGCACGAGCCGGTGTCAGGTTGAACTGGATCACATTAGCACTTTCTCCGCGAGGAGGTTCACTTCGGGCATAGATCGAGCCCCCATAGCCATAGGGGCGACGATAGAGGACGACTTTGGCTCCGGGGACGTTGGCGGTTTCCTTGGCGAGCTTGATGGCGTCGGGTAATTGGCCGGCCTGGTCTGCCAGGCCCAGTTCCACGGCGTTCAGGCCACTGAAGACTCGCCCATCGCTGACGGCAGCCAACTTGGCATCGTCCAGGTTTCGGTGGGTCTTGACCACGTTTTTAAATCGTGCGTAGAACTCGTTGACGAGGTTCTGCATGACTTGGCGTTCCTCGTTGGTGAGAGGCTTGAGGGGGGAGGCCAAGTCCTTGAGGGGGCCGCTTTTAATGGCTTCGGAGCGGGCGCCGATTTTGTTCAGGGTTCCGCTGAGGTCGAAGGTATTAAAGATGACGCCGATGCTTCCGACGAGGCTTGTGGGTTGGACGACGATTTTATCGGCGCCACAGGCGACGTAATAAGCGCCGCTGGCGGCCAGGTCCTGGGCGGAGGCGATGACGGGTTTATGGGACTTTTCGCGGAATCGCATGACGGTGGCGTACATGGCGTCGGAGGCGGCGACGGTTCCGCCGGGGGAGTTGACGCGGAGGACGACGGCGCGGACGGCATTGTCCTTTTCAGCCTTTTCCATCTGCTGGACAAAGAGGGAGACATCGTTTTCGGTGGGCTGGAGGATTCCGCCGGAGCGAGCGTTTAGCAGGAGGCCTTCGACCTCGATGATGGCGATCTTCTGGGGGAAAAGTCCCTGACCTGGTTCGACGACTTCTTCCTTGAGGGTGTTGGAATTGGAGACGGGTGTGACGAGGAAGCTGGGGATGCCACAGCCGGCGACCCATACCAAGAGAAGCAGGTAGCTGAAAGTGGTCCACGCTCCGATAATGGCGCGCGTGAGATGTCGGGTGTACATATGAGGTGTCCTCAGAGAGGGTGTCTGCTCGCTTGCAACAGGATTTGTACCGTGGCTTATCACGTCAGTAAACAGCGATTCGGGGAACTGGTGGAAGAGGCGTTGGCGAATGTGCCGGAGCCATTTGCGGGGTATTTGGAGGAAGTGGCGGTGGAAGTTCGCACTCGGCCGACGCGAAAGCAGCTGAAACAGGCCGGTTTGGGGGAGGATGATCTGCTGCTGGGGCTCTACGTTGGGCGTCCGTTAACCGAGCGAAGTGTTCTTGAGTCTGGCCGATTACCGGACCTGATCCTGGTTTTCCAGGAGGACGTGGAGCTGGTCAGCGACAGCGAGACTGATCTGATCCGGGAGATCGGCACGACGGTGCTTCATGAGATTGGGCACCATTTTGGTATGGGCGAAAAGGACCTAGATGACCTAGGATATAGTTGATAACGGTTGAGCATCACGTGGTCGGGGGTTGGGGAGGTATGCCAAGGACGAGCTGCGCGGGCGGAAATGGTTGGTCGTGTTGTGAGCATGACTTAGCGAGTGTTAGAGGACCCATGGTTGGCGTGGGCTTCAAATCGATAAGTCAGCATAATCCGCTTAAACGGGAAACAATAACGGGCCGATAGCGTAACTGTCATGACTTTGGTGCCGTCTTTTACCGCGCTGAGTCTGTGTACATGGGGCTTTGGAGAAAGTGGTAGCAGGTGTTTTAAAAGGCCCTTGACCGTACCCTTGTGGCGGGTAGGCTATCGATCCGTAATGCAATTGACGGGGTCTGAATTCCACTTAGGAGCATATGCGGCATAGGCCCTCGGCCGCCGGAAAGGTTCCCAATGCGTTCAACTCGGTTCTTGGCTTTGGCAGTCCTCTCCGCTGGTGCGTTGGCATTCGCCCAGTCTTCATCGACGCAGCCATTGTTGTCGGTGCCTCCGGCCGCGACGGCGATGGAGACGGAGGGGGTAGGCCACACGTTTCCTTCCGAGCAATCGCAGCATCGGTTGCGGGGGATGGGCGTGGTGGATGAAGTGCTGGTGAAGCCTGGCGATCAGGTGAAGAAGGGGCAGCTGCTGCTGAAGGAAGATCACAAGGTCGAAGATCGGCAATTGGCGTTGTACAAGTACGTTGCCGAGTCCGAGGTGGAGATCAAGGCGGCGGAAGCGAAGAACAAGCAGGCCAAGGTGGAATGTAGCCGCTACGAGGCCCTTTTCGCGGATGGAATGGCCGCGGCTCGCATCGAAGTGGAGAAGGCCAAGCTGGAAGTGGAGCTGTCGCAGGCGGAGATCGACAAGGCCAAGCAGGAGAAGGAGAAGGCGGCGCTGCAGGTGAAGTATCAGCAGGCCGTCATCGATGCGATGGAGCTTCGCAGCGCGATCGACGGCGTTGTGGAGCGGATCGACGCGAAGCTTGGGGAAGTGGTGGACCCGCAGAAGAATGCCATTACGGTGGTGAAGAACGATCCGCTGTGGGTGGAGTTCCGGCCGAAATCGAGCGTGGCCCAGGGATTCCAGCTGGGTCAGGAATTGGAAGTGAATTACGAGGGGTCAAAAGAGATCCGACGAGCGAAGATCATCTTCCTTTCACCGATGGTTGATCCGACGAGTGACCGGCGCCTGGTCCGGTTGGAGATGAAGAACCCTGAGAATTTGCCAGCGGGGCTGAAGGTGAAGGTTCATCTGCCGGGTAAGATGGCGCAGGTGGATCCGAAGATGGACTAGCTGTGGCGAAGCGACACAGGAAGCCCAAGCATCAAGTCCGGGCGTGTGTTGTGAGCCGTTTGTAAAGACCGTGGTGAGCGCTGAAGGCCAGGAAGGGCGGACGTCGGCAATTGCCCACGCGTGTCCCTCCTTTCTCCTTGCTCTTGCCACCTAGTGGTGGATGGAACCGTGAGCTCCAAAATTGTCGAACCGTCACCGGAATCGCAAGCATCACAGACCGTTCCAGCGGCGCCGACCCGATCGAAGGTCGTGCAGCGTTTGCTGGATGCCTCTGGCGACCTGCCAACGTTTTTGAATGACCTGGTGACGACCCAGGCGGTTCACGTTGCGGGCACGGAGGCGGCGGCTTTCCTGGTTGAGCGTCACGAGAACGATACGGCGTTGCGTCTGATCGCTCACGTCCGTCCGGACGAGAGTACGCCGGAGGTGCGGCAAGCGGCGGTGCGAGCGTTCCAGGACCTGGTGGCGCCGTGCGTTCGCCAGGGGAAGGATGGCGCGATCGAGGTGGGGTCGCCGGATGGCGGAGACGCGCAATACTGCCTGGTGACGATTCTGTCGGCCGAGGAGCAGGTGGTCGCGGTTTCGGCGGTGATCACGCGTTGCCGGGACATGGAGCGTGCCAAGCAGCGGCTGGTGACAATGCAGCTGGTGGCGGGGTATTTCGAGCTGTTCTCGCTGCGGCGGTACACCGAGCATGCGCGGATGATGGCGGAGCGTCATCAGAACGTGCTGCAGTTTTCGGGGGCGGTGTCGAACGCTGAGGGGTTTGAAGCGGCGGCGATGGCGCTGTGCAACGAGCTGTCCACCCGCACCGGCGCGACGCGTGTGGCGCTGGGGTGGCTGAAGGGCAAGCAGATCAAGGTCAAGGCGCTGTCGCACACCGAAAAGTTCGATAAGAAGCAGGAACTGGTGGTGGGCCTGCAGCGGGTGATGGAAGAGTGCTATGACCAGGAGGAGCCAACCCGGTACGATCCGGAGGGGCATTCCTCGCAGAACGTGACGCGGGCGGCGGCGGATCTGTCGCGGACGCAGGGCGGGAATATCGTGCTGTCGTCGCCGTTGCGTCGGCGGGATGAGATTGTCGGGGTGGTGACGCTGGAATTTCCGCCGCGGCACAAGCTGGATGAGCAGGTGGAAGGGGCGGTGGCGGTGGCGACGGAGCTGCTGGCTCCGCAGCTATACGATCGATACGAGAACGACCGCGTCATCTTCGTGAAGATGGGGCACAGCATTCGGGACCTGGCGAAGATGGCCACGGGACCGAAGCACATGGGCATCAAGCTGCTGCTGGCCGCGGCCATCGGGTTGGTCGTGGCGGTCTGCGTGATCAGCCCGACGTACCGGGTGCGGGCGCCGTTCCAGTTGGTGGCTTCGGAGAAGCGTACGGTCTGTGCGCCATACGAAGGCATTCTCAAGGAAGCGTATTACAAGCCAGGGCAGGCGGTGAAGAAGGGCGCAGTCCTGGCGCGGATGGACACCTTTGAGCTGGAGATGCAGCGGGCCAAGGCGATCGGGGCGGTTCAGTCATGCAAGGCCCGGGTCGACGAGGCGCGAGCCGATGAGACCAAGCAGGGGCAGCTGAATGCCGCGCTGGCTGAGATGGCCAAAGCCCAGGAAGAACTGAACCTTTTGGAATACAAGATTGAACAGGCCGAGATCAAGGCCCCGTTTGACTGTGTGATCCAGCAGGGCGACCTGTACGATCGCCGGGGCGTGACGATCAGCAAGGGCGACAAGCTATTTGAAATTGCCCAGGCCAATCCCAAGCATCCGGATTGGATTGCGGTGGAGGCTGAACTGCACGTGTCCGAGCGGGACATTCAGGAGGTCAAGCGGATTCGCGATCTGGAGACGGCCGGGAAGCTGCAGCGTGAGCGGGATGGCGAACTGGCGACGACCAGCGTGCCTACCGAGGGATTTGACTTCACCATCACGCGCATCGTTCCGCTGGGCAATGCCAAGGATGGCGAGAACGTGTTCAGCGTGTATGCGGATATTCGGAACGCGCCGCAGTGGATGGTGCCGGGCGAAGCCGGCGAAGCGCGTGTGACGATTGAGAAGCGTCCGCTGATCTGGTGGTGGACTCACCGCCTGATCGATTGGCTGAAGCTCAAGTTGTGGATTTAAGGAAGTTGGTAGTTGGTCGTTGGTAGTTGCCAGCAGGAATCTACTGGCAACTGGCAACTAACAACCGGCAACTCTTACAGGATATGTCTCAACGACCTACGTTCTCGGAATCCTGGTATCGCGTGGCGGACCTGCGAGCGAAGCTGCGTCCCAGCGCCCAGATTTCCCGGCAGTTTTACCGGGGTGATCGCTGGTACGTGGTGCGCGATCCGGCGGGTAACCAGTTCCATCGGTTGAGTGCTCCGGCCTACCGATTTGTGGGCCTGCTGGACGGCACGCGCACGGTGGCCGAGGCGTGGGAGCTGGTGGG